>JAMOOS010000102.1 GCA_027065245.1 Desulfuromonadaceae bacterium
CTGCTGGGCGCGACGCTGCCGCTGTTGAGCGATGATAGTCATATACAGGGTTTTTACATTGTAGATAAGCTGTTCCCGCTCCAGCTTGGTGGTAGTGGTCGCCAGTTGCTGCTGCAGCTCGCTGATGCGCAGGGCGCTGGTCTGGGCAAAGCCGGTAAACAGCTCCACCTCATAGGCTATGGCGGCGGTGCCCAGATCCTCGGTGGTGGCTACCGCCGCCGGATCAGATCTCATTACTGTCGGTGTCATGGGCAGCAGGGTACGCGGCTTGTTATAATGTGTATAGCTGGATACCAGACTCACCCGGCCCCAGTCGCGGGCTCTGGTGGCGCGATCAGCGGCAGTGGTTAGTTGCTGCTGCAGCCGCTGCTGCTGCAGGTGCGGATTATTGCGCAACGCCGTGGCCACCGCTTCCTCCAGCGTAAGCGCCCCGGCGGCAACAGGGCCCAATGCCGGCAGCAGCGCCGCCAGCATAAAAAAGAGATATAGCGGTTTCATAGCGGCTCCTGTGCGCTGGCGGTAAAGGCATTGATACCGTACACCGCCACCGTGGCAATCATGTCGCTGTAGGCGTCAATATCGGGCACGACAGAGGCGTTGTCGGCGCGCTGTATCACCGGGGCAAACAGAAAACGTGACGCCATCATCGACGTCAGCAGCGGTGACAGGGTCTTGGCACTGATATCAGCCTTGCCGTTCTGGCGCAGCGGGGCGCATACCTGCTGCTCCAGCAGGTGCAGCATCTGCTCGGCCCAGCGCGCCTTGTAGCTGCTCAGCTCCTCGTCATCGTGGTGCAGATCGGTGATGGCGATGATCAGATGGTCCTGGTGCTCGGCAAAATGGGCAATGGCAGCGCGGATAAAACGGCGCAGCCGCAGTTGCGGCGTGGTGGCACTGTGCAGCTCGTGCCGGGCGATGGCGATGTAGGCGGAAAAAAACGTGTCGAGAATTTCGCGCAGCAGGTTCTGCTTGCTGCCGAAAAAATAGTTGACCATGGCCAGATTTACCCCGGCTTCGCGCGCCAGCTCGCGCATTCCGGTACGGTCAAACCCCTGGCGCGCAAACAGCCGCAGCGCACAGGCAAAAATCTGCTCGCGGCTTTCCGTCCCTCGTGGCGAGGTGCCTGTTTCCAATGTAGATGCCTCATGCATAAGCTGTTCTCCCGCAATCAAACGTTCGTTTAAGTGCACTGTAGAACAACGCAGCCGCCGTGTAAAGAATTTTCATCACAGTCTCACTGTGCCACGCCGCGCATAATCCTGCTTGCAGCACGCAGTATTTCACCGCGCAGGATTGCCCTTGCGAGCGGCAGGCGGTAATCAGTTTATCAACAATTCGCTAAACTTATGCCGCAGCATGACCGATGTTGAACCTAAGCGGGTGGTGCCATCATCTGTGCGACCGGCGCTAAAGTCTGGATGGCGGACGGAACCGCCGCCATCCTTACGTCGGTGTCACGCTCCATAATTGGTCATAGTTGCAACCTTGTGTTCAGTGGTGTGCCGCCGGTGCTGTTCGGGTCGCTGACGCGATGGAGGAGGAGAAACCTCCGGGTAAAACGTAAAACCGTATTCTATTATCGTCTGCCTGGTGTGAAAACACTTGAACAACACCGCGTATATGCTATTATTGCCCAACCTTTGGCGCAGCGTGCAGGGATATGAGAGCCGTGTTAGAAAACAAAAAAAATGATTGACATTGGCGGCGCAGGCGTGGTTAATTGTCCGCTAGGTTGCGGACACCGATATTCCGTAGCAATTGGGTATGACTACACGGGCAGGGTTCTCTGCTCGTAACAAAAGGCGGCCATAACGGTCGTTGCGACCATTAACCCTTGGCCCGATTTACGTTATTGTTATTGGTGAAAAGCTGGTTATGTATCTGTAAACGTCTCAATTATTTGTTGAGCATGAAGTCTAGTCGATGAGAGGAGGTGCCGGCTGACGTTATTTTAAGCGTGCTTGATGAAGCTTTTTCCGTAGTGTGAAAGCAAGGTAAGTTTGTTGGTAGGTTTGTAAGTACGTATTCGTTTTTTGACCACTAAGGAGTATTAAACTATGAAGAGAATTATGGCTTTGTTGATCGTGTTGCTGCTGAGCGCTGGCTCTGCCTTTGCAGCCGATCGTGTTGATGTAAAGACCAACTCCGATCCCATCACCGCTGATCCTGCCGCGTGTGAGAAGATCGGTTCCATGAGTTTCACCTTTGATGCCGGTACTGTATTGCGTGACGGCGATTACTGGTATGCTGATCTGCCCTTGGGCATCACCCTGTGCAAGTCCTTTGATTTCGCCGTGTTGACCGCTGGCGGTACTGTATTCCTGCCCGCAACGCTTGATGTTGCTGATGGTGGTAGTGTGACCATTGGGGCAGTGACTCTGAAAGACGCGGGGACTGACGGTGCGACGTCTGGTGCAGATATAACTCTGGGAGGTGCCGCCACAGGTATGTGGTTCAAGGTTCAGGGTACTGCCGGTTCATCTCGTATTCTCATCACTGTGATGGATGACGAGAGTGCCGCAATCGAAACTGATGCCGCTGGTCTCAATACCAATGGTAACTCCACTATGACTATCGGTAAGAATAGTGCTGCTGCCACTGGTAGCGATGGCACTCTTAAACTTGCTCTGTTTGACAGCCAGCTCTACGGTGCCGGTGCAGCTAATGAGCTGATGGATATCGACAACGTAACCGGTTCTGCGACCTTGGGTCAGTATGTGGTGCCTG
>JAMOOS010000103.1 GCA_027065245.1 Desulfuromonadaceae bacterium
TTTCAGCCCGCGCAATTCGTCCAGCCGGGCGCCGATGTCATCGGGCTCCAGGATCGTGATCTGCTCCACAGACTCGATTCTCTCCAGCCGTTCATACCGATTGAATCGGGCAACGCCCTGCAACAGTTCCATGATCCGTTTTTCCACCTGGGCCAGTTCGGCGTCGATTTCTTCAAGTGGACGCGGCGGTTTGTATTCAAAAAACTCGCGATTGAAGTTGATCTCATATCCCACCTTGCCGATGCCACCATCCTGCTCGTCATGGGTTGTGCGGTCTATCCAGGCATCAGCTACATAGGGCCGCACCTCGCGCAGGAAATAGCTGATGATATCTTCTTTGAGAGGGATGTTCTCAAAATCCTTGAGGGCCGGGTCAGGTTCGTACTCCACATAGCCCTTGCCGTCAGGGTGCAGCCCCAGCAGCGCATACAGCTCACCAGGTTTCAAGTCAGGCAGGCTCTGGCCGGGAAAAAGTGCTTCAGCATCCAGCTTCACGGTTTTATGACGTTTGGCGATGACCGGCTCGGCCTGTGCATCCACCTCGGTGAACACCTCGCGGAAAAGTTTTTTCTGGGCCGTGCCGTTAGCCCCCCTGGCCCAGCTTTCAACATCGTCGGGAAGGGCCTTGACGATGCGCTGCACATCTTTCCACACCTGATTCCAGTCAAAATAGGGTTCGCCTCCCAGCTCCTCTTCCACCGCCAGCACGGCGTCGAGCAGTTCGGGGCAGGCGTCAAGATAGCGTTCCTTGTTTTCCAGCGTCATCTGGAAACGCAGGCGCAACGGACGATGAACAGTGATGCGGCGGTAGCCGAAATCCGCGTTGTCAAAAATCCTGCTGGTCTTGTTTGCAGCCAGAGAACCGTGTTCGCGGGTGATCTCATCGATGGCAGCCTGGTCCAGATACCGGCGCTTGTTGCCGAGGCTGCGCTTCATCGGGATCCAGCGCCCGCGGGCGTCGATGAGTTGTATCTTGCCCCTGCGGTGTTTTTGCTTGCGGTTGGTCAGCACCCAGACAAAGGTGCCGATGCCGGTATTGTAGAACATCTGTTCCGGCAGGGCGACAATGGCTTCCAGCCAGTCATGTTCGATGATCCAGCGGCGGATTTCACTTTCACCACTGCCTGCCCCGCCGGTGAACAGGGGCGAACCGTTAAAAACGATGGCCATGCGCGAACCGGGCTTGTCGCGATTACCTAGCTTCCAGGGCTGGAACTTGGAGATCATGTGGATCAAAAACAGCAAGGCGCCGTCGTTGACGCGGGGCAGCTTACCGCTGTAACCCCGGAAATTGGGCCAGCGGCTGATCTCTTTCTTTTCTCCCTTCCAATCGACGCCAAAGGGCGGATTAGCGAGAAGATAATCAAAGCGCATATCGGAAAACCTGTCGTCGATGAGCGTATTGCCCAGCTCAACGCGGCTGTCGCGGTGCCCTTTGATCAAAAGATCGGAGGCGGCTACGGCATAGGAACGGGGGTTGTAATCCTGACCGAACACCTTGACGGTGGCTTCCGGATTATGGGCCCGGATCCAGTTCTGGCTTTCGGCCAGCATGCCGCCGGTGCCGCAGGCCGGATCGCAGATGGTGACGATGATTCCGGCTTGCGTCAGCACATCCGTATCCGGTTGCAGGAGCAGGTTGACCATGAGCCGTATTACTTCGCGCGGAGTAAAATGATCGCCCGCCGTTTCGTTGGCGGCTTCGTTGAAACGCCGGATAAGGTCTTCAAAAACCAGCCCCATGGTGATGTTGTCCACCCGCTTGGGGTGCAGGTCTATTTCGGCAAACCTGGCGACCACTTGATACAGGCGGTTGGCTTCTTCCAATTTTTCTATTTCTTTGTCAAACTCGAAACGTTCGAAGATTTTGCGGATATTTTCGGAAAACCCGTTGATGTAATCGCTGAGATGGCGGCCAATGTTGTCCGGATCGCCTTTGAGCTTCTGGAAGTCAAGCTGGCTGTGGTTATGAAAGCCAAGCGGCTGGCCATTTTCATCCTTGGCCAGATTGTTCAGTATTTTGTCCACCAGTTGTGGATCTTTTCCGGAAAGTCCGGCAAATCGTTTGAGCACGTTTTCCTTGGTCGGAGCGAGAACTGCGTCGAACCGCCGCAGCACAGTGATCGGCAGCATCACCCGTTCGTACTGCGGTGGCCGGTACGGTCCGCGCAGCAGGTCGGCAACCGACCAGATAAAATTCGCAAGTTGCTGAAAATTTCCAGGCGTCATGAGCCTGCATCCTTTTCTTCAAGGTTCAGCCTGCCACAGCGTGTATTCGTCGTGCAGAAAGCCATAAATTGTTTTAATGCCAGCTTGAACGGAGTGGTCTTGCCGTTTTCCCAGCGGTTTACCATGGCAAAGCTCACCCCCAGCTCGTGGGCCAATTCTTCCTGGCTCATCCCCAATTGCCCCCGGACTTCTCTAGCCAGTTCCAGGAACATTTTGGAACTTTCGGTCATTGCAATATCCTTTTGTCGTGTCATCGCGCGACCGCTTCCGCTCCGCATGCAAGCATGTACTTACCCATGACCAACCGGCCACAAGTAATCCACCTAATCTGCACTGCAACTGTATAACACAACAGGTGCCATGTCACGTGTAAGTGAAAATCCCAGTGGATTTCGACAGATCACCGGCACTTAACCCCGGCTTCCCGAAAACGGGGTGACTAGGAGCCTGTCGGACTTTGCGGATCGAAGCGAAAAATCGACTGGTCGAGGACA
>JAMOOS010000104.1 GCA_027065245.1 Desulfuromonadaceae bacterium
CCAGTTCCCCCTCGATGTGCAGATTTTTGTCATAGCGCACCAAACCGTTGTAAACCAGCCCGCAAATCTGACCAGAAGCGCTGTCCATGGCCAGCATGGGCAGCAGGTTGCTGGCATCGGCACTGGTACCTTCGATGATGGTGTCACCCACCGCCGGTTGTGGTGCATCATGGGCAGCGCTGCGCTGTTGCGGCACATCATTGCGACAGCCGCTTGTCAGCAGCACCAGAAACAGCAAAAACACCAGCGTACAGCGGGCACTCATCGCGCAGCCTGCCCGTTGGTATCACCATCAAGGCTAACTTCTTCGCTTTCAGCCGGTGGGCGCAGAACAAATCTTGTTCGATCAAAAGCAGGATTGATCTCCACATCTTCCATGATAACAGACATGCTCAAATCCCTAAGTGGCATAGCAAATACAACCTGTTCGGCAAAACTGCTTTCAGGATTGTAATGACCATATAAAACATGATAAATTACATTATTGTTTACAATGTAATCAACTGATTTTACACGATTATTTTCAAACAAAACTACATAGGCAACATTGCTGCCAAGATATAGCTCCACCCCTGCTGGACAAGGTGACACCACGGCAGCGTCAAGAACACCATCGGGCAATTGGCCCAAGATCAGCGCCACAAGAGTGGCAACAGGAATATCTACTCCGGTAAACTGTTCGATATTGCTACTGCTGGCATAGCCGCGGTAACAACATTTGTCCGCCGGGACATAGGCAGCAAGCTGTCCGGCGTATATACTGAGCTGCATCTGTACCTGACCAAAAAAATTGACCACATCAACACGCAGGTGATCCGGTCGCTCCACCAGCAACGCCTGGGTAGTTGACCAACTATCGCCACCGCGCTGCATCCGCACCTGCGCCAATGTCGCCAGTGCGTGAACATGTTCCTGACGTGCGCGCAACAACGCCATTGGATCGGCTACAGGTGACGGCGCCGACACCGGCGGTGCCACGCAGCCGGTACAGACGTATATTATGGCAATCAGTGAAATAATCAGCTTCACGGCTGGTTCCGCAGTTTCTTTTCTAGCCTGCTGTTGCCACCATCAATTTTAACAGCTCTGGCGTAATAGCCATGGGCGGCAGAATAATCACCCAATGCGGCACACACATCGCCAATGTGTTCCAGTACCTGGGCGTCAGAATCATCTTTTTCCAGCGATTTAAGCAGATAAACTCGCGCCTGGCTATAATTGCCCATTTGGTAATACACCCAGCCAAGGGTGTCCAGCACAGCTGCAGTCGCCTTGATACGCACCGCCTTACGGGCCATTTTTAATGCCTCGTCTAGATTTTCTCCCGCCTCGGCATAGGTATAGGCCAGATGATTGAGAGCTCCGGCATGATCGGGATCAGCCTTAAGAGCGCTGCGCATATTCTCTACCACCTGCTTACGGCTGCCATGCTGCTGATAATATACCCCGCGCGCATAGTACAGATCAGCACTGTGCGGAAATCTGGCTATCCCGGCGTTCAGCGCCTGCAGTGCCTGTTGCGGCTTGTGCCACGCCTGATAGTACAGAGCCAGTTGCAGATATTGCAGTGCTTTGGCATCGTCCCGTTTTAACAGCGGTTCAAGGGTTGCCACCGCCTCGCCAAAACGCTTTTGGATAAAGTAGACTACGTTCAGTCGCTTGCGCGCTTCATCAGCCCAGTGTTTGTCGGTAAGCGCCTGTCGATATGCCGCTATCGCCTCATCCATTTTGTTCTGCTTTACACAAACCTCGCCCAGCATACAAAACAGTAGGCCATCTTTTATACCAGCGGCCACAGCAGATCGCAGCTGCTCCTCGGCCTCACGCCACTGGCAGCGCTCCCCCAGCAGCCGACCGTAACGATAGTGGCTTTCGCCATCGTCAGGATACTTCTGCACCAGTTTTTTCAGTTCCGTTTCCGCTTCGTCATAACGTTGATACTGCATGAGCAATTCGGTACGCAGATGGGCAAGCTCAAGTGATCTCTGGCAGTTTTTCTCCCCTTCTTCATATACGTCCAGCGCTTTCTGCGGTTGCTTAAGTTCTTCATACATCCGCCCCAATTCCACATATGGTTTCGCCAGAAGCTGATTATTATTGATAATACGCCGATAACACTGCGCCGCTGCGGCATAATCATCCTCCAACCGATAGATCTGCGCCATATAGGCCAGAGCGCGCACCGAATCGGGGCGACGTTTCAGCAGCCGGGTGAGTATCGCTCGTGCCTGGGCGATATCTAAATCTTTCATATACATATCTGAGAGGGCAAAATAGATGCTGTCATCATCTGGGTGACGTTCCAACAGCCACTGTAGCAGCAAAGTCCCTTTAGCCACCTGCCCACGGGCACTTAGCAACCTGGCGTTGACTATAGCCATTTCAACGTCATCAGGATTTTTGTGCAGCATCTCGTCCAGACGCTGCTGCACCGCTACCATCGCCTGTGCGTCACTATCATGCTGCGATTGAGATTCGGCCGCAACACTGCTGCCGACAATCAGCACACACAAACAACAGAATGTTATCAATCGCATTGACAATGATAGTCTCTTCAAAATTATTACCCCGTTCATAAGGTACAGGATCGCAGCAGAACCCCGCTGACGCTACCACATAACCGCGCTCTAGGTCAATTTGGCTTCGACAGATAAAATCCGCCTTGACCGTCTGGCGCAGCACCATTAGACTTCTCGCCAATTGCTGCAAGTATCCTTATCAAA
>JAMOOS010000105.1 GCA_027065245.1 Desulfuromonadaceae bacterium
TGCTGCGACCGTTATCCACCAGCACAATATGCAACGGCTTCGGTTTACCGTGCCACAGCGGCGCACCGCGCATCCAGGTTACGTAACTGGTGAGGGCCTGGCCGGTGGCGTTGCGCGGCAGCGCATCGAATATCAGCGCCGCGTCCTCTAGGGTGGGAACAATTTTTTCAATGCCTACCACCGCTACCTGCAGTCGTGGCAGGGTGGTTACCAGGCGGGCGTTGCCCTCGTTGGTCATCAGTGCCAGGGCGCCGTTTTCCGCTACCGCCACATTGGCCCCGGTTATGCCCATATCGGCAGCCATAAACTCGGCGCGTAACTGCTGGCGCGCCACCTGCACCAGATGCTCGATATCGTCATTTTCCACCGTGCCGGTCTGGCGTGAGAACAGACGCGCCACCTCGTCGCGAAACATGTGGATGGCCGGCATCACCATGTGGCTGGGCCGCTGATCGGCCAGTTGCACAATCCACTCGCCCAGATCGGTTTCCAGCACCTCGAAACCGCGCTCAAGCAAGTGGCGGTTAAGGTGCAGTTCCTCGGTGACCATGCTTTTACTCTTGACGATCTTTTTGACCTGTTCGGCTTGTGCCAGTTCGGCGATATAGCGGTTGGCGTCAGCGGCGTCGGCAGCGTGATATATTATCGCTCCGGCGTCCCTGGCCTGGCTACAGAAGCGTTGCAGCAGCTCGTCGTGTTGCTCTAGAGCGGCATCCTTCATAGAGGCAATACGCTGGCGGATATCGTCTATATCCATGGCGGCAAAAGCGTTGGCGCGCGCCACGGCGTAGGCATCGGCGAATTTGTGCAGCGCCTCCTGCTGGCGTGTGTTTTTCAGCCCCTGGTCAATGCGCTGCTGTTGTTGCTGTCTGATGTTTTTATCCATGAGATACCTCTGCCATGCTATCGGGGATGAGCAATATCCTGACCCGGCGCGGCCCGTGTACGCCGATGGTCAGTACCCGCTCAATATCGGCGGTACGGCTGGGACCGGTGATGTAGGCCACATAGGCACCTGGCGCGGTCAGCATGGTGCGCAACTTTCCGGTGACAGCGCTCTGGCTGGCGCAGATATCACCGCGGCGCACAATGACGATATGTTCCTGCGGCAGGGTAGACGCCCAGCGCACCGATTCATCGCTGCTGGCCACCACCACTGTGCCGGTGAGTGCCAGCGCCGCCTGGGCTGTGGTTATTCCCGCAACGGCAGCGGCGGCAACCTCGGCGCTTTCGGCTAAAGTGGCACCGTTACCGCGCAGCTGCTGTGTCAGATGCGGCCAATCGGCAACAACATCGTCAGCCAGCACCAACGGCAGAGCCGTGCCAGACAGGCAACGCCGTAATTCCTGCGCATCGGCGCATAATTCCACCGTGCAGCCTACCGCCTGCGCTGCGGCGATAAACTGGCGCTCCATCTCAGTTTTTTTATCAGCCATAATAGGTATCCTGTTATCCAGAAAAATAAGCATTACAAAAATAACAGTAATTTAATAGAATCGCTAAGACTCAGGGCCAACCGGGTAAGTGTGCATCTGCACAGTCCACTTTTGTGTTTTATCAACTTAATTTTTACGCGTTGCACTGTATAAAATGCTGACAAACGCTGATAGAGTGATGATCATCAAAGGCCTGTTGTGGCAGGCAGGCTGGTTGACGAAATACCCTCTACTCCTACCTCCTTGTAGCTCAAAAAACGCGACAAAGCCGCTGTGGACGCCTCCTCCCAGCGGCTTTGTCGCGTTTATGCCGAAAAAAGCGTGCCCTTGTCAGGGTGCCAGCGGCACCACAAACACCGGACGGTGGCTTTTTTTGAGCACTTTTTCCGCTACACTGCCGAGAAAAGCGTGCTTCAACGGTCCCTTGCCGTGCGAACCCATCACGATGAGATCAACATCCAGTTTTTCAGCTACTTCCAGAATCTTGAATACCGGCGCTCCGGCAACTACCTCCACCCCGGCGAAACGGTGCCAATCTTCAGGAAAATCTGCCAACTCCCGGCGGGCGAAAGCCACCAGCTCCTTTTTCAGTTCATCGTGGGCAGCGTGAATATTGCTGTGCTCAAATTTTTCCAGATTCCCCTCTCCCATAACCGAGGAGATATAACTGCGCATGGCGGGGTCAACCTGCGGCACAACATGCACCATATACAGCTTGGCATTGTTGTGTCGGGCCAGCATCACCGCATGCTTGAACGCCTGATGAGAATTTTCGGTAAAATCACTGGCGACCAGAATCCGTTTGTAGACCGGTAACATAAGTGTTCTCCTAAGTTGGGCAGTATAACACCGCTGCGTTACATGAAATATTCGTTTATCTACATATAAACCAAAACACCGCTTGCCGCTATTTAATTTTATTGCCGGGATTGCGACCTTGATGGAAGAGGTGCCAAGCCCTTGATGGTCGAATGAAGGACTTTAACGAGCTGAAGCTGGGTTCCGTTCCGTTTGTCATTATCGATGCCATGTATTTTAAGGCGCGGGATGGAATTATGCAGTAACTTTTGGACTCGATCAGTACGTCTATCAGCAGGCTAAATCTTGTCCGGAGCAGGTTGACACAGAAGCAGTGAAATTTACTTGTAGCGCCGGGCGCTTTGTGGTTTTATGCCGCAGTTATTGCGTATACCCGTAACCGGTGGCCGTCGGCTGCCG
>JAMOOS010000106.1 GCA_027065245.1 Desulfuromonadaceae bacterium
ACTCCACCGAGGCATTGGCCAAATCGGTTTCCAACGCCACGATGTGACCGCATAAAGCGTCTATTTGTGATACATCGACATTGTTGCGGTTTCTTATCTGATCCAATTTCATGTAGGTCAGTTTGCCGGTCTGTTGCGCCAGCTCAGCACAGGTTTTTTTTACCTCTTTGACGTAGGTGCTGTTACCCTGCTCATCGAACCAGTCGTTGGCGGTAAAACGGTTCCATAACATGCGCATGGGCGAATGAATACGCGCCACTTCCAGTTGTTCAATGCTGGAACAGATCCCCTCCAGGGCTGATTTTAGCCGCTGAGCCTTCAGGGTGACAATCTGTTCGCTGCCAGCCTGTTTAAGATCGTCAACCAACCTGTTCATTTCGTAGGACTTACGCAAGGTATCCTGGGCAAACCTCTCGTACGGCAGTAGTTTGTCAACTACTTCAGAAGTTTTGATATTTACATCGACAAGCACGTAAAATGATACGCACGAAAGCAGCACAAACCAAAACAACACCCCGAGGGCAAACAGGGAAAACTTGCGCCTTATCGGTTGATCAACAAAAGTAAGCCAGCGCACCAGACGTACGATCAGACCGCGTTCCCTGCTTTGGACCATAGCAACAACCTCCACATCGCCGGGTTCTTCCCGGCGCACACCCCTGCCTTAATTAACCAGCTTCGCCAACTCGACACCCTAATGCAAAAGCCTTACCAACAAAATCACCAACAGCAAAATAGGCGCTGTTACCCGGAGCGAACAGCAATGGATCAACCAGGCGGATATCGGCGGTACCGTTCTCATTAAGGCAATAATCTTCAATCTTTACATCGGCAACCTCGCCGATAAACTGGGTATGTACGCCCAGCTGGTGCTGCGCTGCCAGACGGCACTCCAGCACCAGCGGACACTCTACCAGCACCGGCGCATCGACAAATTCCGCCTTTTCTACCGCCATTTCGCTGTTTTTAATCTTGTCACAATCGCGACCGGAAACCAGGCCGAAATAATCAGCAACAGCCGCCTGCTTTACGTTGGGAATGTTGATGGTGAAAGCACCGCGCGCCACGATATTGGCAAAGGTATGCCGCTGCGGTCTTATGGATACGGCCACGCTGACCGGGTCGGAGCTGCAAATACCGCCCCAGGCGGCGTTCATCACATTGGCGCTGCCATCCTCATTGTAACTAGCCACCAGAAACACCGGTGTCGGATACACCAGCGGCTTGGCTCCCAGAGATTTTTTCATTTTTTACTCCTTTGCTATAGACACTGTCAGATCAATGTGTGGTAATACTACGGTGTACCAAGGTAACACCCCACGCCGAAAAGGAGCAACCATCATGGCCGCAACTGCCAAACCAATGACAGTCAAACTGGATGATGTAACCCGTACCCGGCTGGAGCAGCTGGCCAGCGCACGGCGGCGCACGCCCCACTGGATGGTACGCGAAGCCATCCAACAGTTTGTCGAGCGTGAAGAAAAACGGGAAGCCTTGCGCCAGGCGGCAATCACAGCCTGGAACGAGTACCAGCTTACCGGTCAGCACCTGACCATGCAGGAGGCAGACGACTGGCTGGCAGCACTGGAAACCGGCCTCGACACGGAACCGCCGCCATGCCACGACTGATCTGGTCTCCGGCGGCATTGCGTGATGTGCAGCGTTTATACAGATTTCTGGCACAGGACAACAAGCGTGCCGCCACGCGGGCAATCAAGGCAATCCGCACCGGAGCAAACATTCTGGCCCGGCAGCCACAAGTCGGCAGGCCTGTTGAAGAGATGGATCCTGAATTTCGCCAGTGGCCGGTCAATTTCGGTGCCAGCGGCTACATGGTTCTCTACCATTTCGATGGTCAGGATGCCGTAATCCTGGCGGTGCGCCATCAAAAAGAGGCTGGATATTAGTCTACCCGCCACACACCCCGCAGCGCTGGCAGCCGCGCTGGCACGGCCCGGTGGTCATGGCTGCTTGCGCCTGCTGGTACTCACGCCACAGCCACTGACGGCTCACGCCGCTGTCTAGCACCTGCCACGGCATTATTTCATCTTTGTCACGCTGACGGGTGAGATAAAAATCGCTGTCGAGATTGCAGCGGCGACAGGCGGCTTTGATGTTGTCACCGGCAGCCAGATGCGGCAACAACGCTGCCACGCGCCGGTCGCCACGCGACAGCAACGCCTGCAACAGGGCAGAGCGCAGCGATTCCACCTGCAGATTGACGTTGGCCAGCCGCCCCAGCCCCTTGCGCAAGCGGGTAACAGTGTGCTTGAGTTGTTTGTGCGTCATCATGCCGCACCACTGGAACGGCGTCATGGCCTTGGGGACAAACGGATTGACCGACACGGTAATCTGGCCGACCCGCCCCTGAGGCCGCTGTACTTCCAGCCACAGGTTGCGGATGGTTGTTACCAGCTCCAGCAAGGCGGTAATATCCTCTTCGCCTTCCCCCGGCAGACCGATGAGAAAATACAGTTTGAGATTGAGAATACCCGCTTCGGCCAGCAGCCTGACGGCGCTGAGAATCTGCGCCTCGCTCAAATTTTTATTGATGCTGTCGCGCAGACGCTGACTGCCCGCTTCCGGTGCCAGCGCCAGGGTTTTCTGACCACAGCGGCGCAGGGTTTCAACCTGGGCACTGGTCATGGTATCGATACGCAGACTGGCAACAGAAACAGCAGCCTGATGCGCCACCACGGCACTGGTAACGGCGTCGATATGGGAATAATCAGACACCGCCGCCCCCACCAGCCCGACCACCGTTTTGGCACACATACTGCCGCGCAACTGCTCCAGCACCGTGGCGGTGCTTTTCTCCCGTGGCGGCAGATAAACAAAGCCGGTGGCGCAAAAACGGCAGCCACGCCCACAGCCGCGCGAAACCTCTATCAACTGCATATTGGCAAAAGCGGTGTTGGGCGTGGTGATCCAGCTTTTGCAGCTGGTGGTGTTCAAATCATCCACCCAGCGCCGCCGCACCGGCAGCACGGCTCCATCTTTGGCACTTATGGCGGCAATGGTACCGTCGGCGCCGTAACTGACATCATACAGTGACGGCACATAATAGCCCGGCTTGCTGGCGAGCTGCCGCAGCAGATCCGCTGGCGCTGCAGCGCCAGCCATCCGCTCAAGCACCTCATCGACAAGCACTTCCGCCTCACCGACTATAAACAGGTCGATAAACTCCGCCACCGGCTCAGGATTGAGAAAAGCGCAGATACCGCCCGCCAGCACCAGAGGATAATTACTGCCGCGCTCGCTGGCCAGCAGCGGCAGGCGCGCCAGTTCAAACAGCAGCGGCAGGTTGACATAATCGTTTTCAAACGACAGCGCCAGCGCCACCACATCAAAATCACCCAGGGCACGCGCCGATTCCAGACTGAGCAGACGCGCGCCGCGCTGGTGGTATTCCGGCAGGTCTTCTTTATCGGGAAGAAAAAACCGCTCGCACAAACAGTCGTCGCGCTGCTGTACCAGCTGGTACACCGCCTGAAAACCGAGGTTGCTCATGGCGTTGTGGTAGGTGTTGGGATACACCAGCGCCACACTGACACGCCCGCCCCAGCTTTTGACCGTGCCACCGCGCTCCGCCGCCAGCAGCGCGCGCCGTTTCTGCTCCAGCCGCCGTGTCATAACAGAACCACCGATAAAAAAATCGGGGATCTTGACGATCCCCGACCGGGAGTCATACACGGCGCTGCCGGTACAACGGGTTCAGTGTTGCGGACGGAGACCGCCACTGAAAATGAAGCTGACAAATTAATCCACCCGCTTGCGCAAAAACGTCGGCACATCCAGCTCATCACTATCATCAAAACCGCCCAGCATGGAACGGGTGGCTTCGCGCTGCTGGTTGCGGATAATGGTAGGCACATCAAGATCGACTTTTGAACCGATCATGCGCGCGGCATCTTTTTTCAAATCGCGCAGATGGCGTTTGTCACGCTCAAAAGAATCGCCGAAACCGGTGGCGATGGCGGTAACCTTGATACGCTCGCCCAACTCCTCGTCCACTACCAGGCCGATAAAAATGTTGGCATCTTCGTGAACCTTCTCATGGACAATACGCGAAACTTCGTCGAACTCCGGCATGGTCATACTGCTGGAACCGGAAATATTTACCAATACTCCCTTGGCTCCGGAGATATCTATATCCTCCAGTAATGGACTGCTGATGGCCTGCTGCGCCGCTTCGCTGGCGCGGTTTTCCCCCTCGGCCACGCCGATCCCCATCATGGCCATGCCGCGCTCACTCATCACCGACTTGACATCGGCAAAGTCGACATTGATAACGCCGTGGGTAGTAATCAGATCGGAAAGCCCCTGCACCGCCTGACGCAATACATCGTCAGCCGGTTTGAAAGCGTCAAGGATACTCATGTTCTTACCCGCCAGACCGATGAGACGATCATTAGGGATAACGATAAGGGAATCAACCACCTTTTTTAATTCTTCTACACCACCCTCAGCCTTGATCTGGCGCTGACGCCCCTCACGGCTGAACGGCTTGGTCACCACGCCAACGGTAAGCGCGCCAACCTCTCTGGCTATTTCGGCAATAACCGGCGCAGCGCCGGTACCGGTGCCTCCACCCAGACCGCAAGCGACAAATACCATGTCGGCACCGTCGAGCAGTTCGGCGATACGGCTGCGATCTTCCTGCGCCGCTTCGCGCCCCACCTCCGGATTGGCGCCCGCGCCCAGACCACGAGTGAGTTTGGTACCGATCTGTACCTTGAGCGGTGCAATACTGCGCTGCAACGCCTGCGCATCGGTGTTGGCAACGATGAACTCCACTCCGGCGATCTCGGCTCTAACCATGGCATCCACGACATTACCACCACCGCCGCCGACACCTATCACTTTGATTTTGGCCGATTGATCCACCGACGCATCAAACTCAAACATGGCACCTCCCCGTTCTGTATCTTTATATGTATCGCCAGCGTATTCGTACGGCAGTTGCGCCGCCGCCGTGGCATCTGTATCCGCGCTGCTTAACTCAAAATCTTCACCGACAGCCGCCAGCGGCCCGTCAGACTTTTTAAACGCTCCACCCATGACTCCCCCTGTATTGATACTGTCATTGCCTCGCGACCACCCTCTCCGTAGCCAGCCGCGCCGGTAAACCTGCTAAAAAAACTCGCCCAGCCACTCACGCATGCGCCGCATCACGCGATCAAACACGCCCTCCTGGCCGACGGTAAAATTCTCTGTTTTCTGATGTTTGCTGCCGTACAGCACCAGCCCAACGCCGGTGGCATAGATGGGTGAATTAACCACATCTATCAAACCGCCTATCCCCTGGGGCGTGCCGCGCCGCACCGGCAGGTTGAATACCTGCTCCGCCAGCTCCGGCATCCCGGGCAGAATGCTGGTGCCGCCGGTGATAACCACGCCGGAAGCGATAAGATCCTCGTAACCGCTGCGCACAATCTCACGATTAACCAGAGTAAAAATCTCCTCCACGCGCGGCTCCAGAATCTCCGCCAGCAATTGGCGCGACAGAATACGCGCCTCGCGCCCGCCCACCGACGGTACTTCGATGGTCTCGTCGGCGTTCACATCACTGGTGATACAGCAGCCGTAAGTACGCTTGATCCGCTCCGCCTCGGCCATGGGGGTACGCAGGCCGACGGCAATATCGTTGGTGAGATGGTTGCCCCCCAGCGACAACACCGAGGTATGCTTGATGGCACCGTCGACAAAGATAGCCAGATCGGTGGTACCGCCGCCGATATCGACAATGGCTACGCCCAGCTCCTTCTCATCGGCGGACAACACCGCTTCAGATGATGCCAGCGGCTCCAGCACGATATCGGCCACATTGACATTGGCCTTGTTACAGCTTTTGATGATGTTCTGCGCACTGGCCACGGCGCCGGTAACGATATGCACCTTCACCTCCAGGCGCACGCCGCTCATCCCCAGCGGCTCCTTGATACCGTCCTGATCGTCGATGAT
This sequence comes from Desulfuromonadaceae bacterium, assembly GCA_027065245.1. Lineage (GTDB taxonomy): Bacteria > Desulfobacterota > Desulfuromonadia > Desulfuromonadales > Desulfuromonadaceae > Desulfuromonas. The sequence goes on from JAMOOS010000106.1 coordinate 5,965, forward strand.
ATATTCCTGCGGCAGCACATGCAGCACCTCGCGATCCATGGGGATAGCGATGGCCTTGGCGGCATCTATCACCCGCTGCACATCCTCGCTGGTAACCTCGCGGTTTTTGATGGCGATAACCCCCTGGGAGTTGATACCGGTGATATGCGCTCCGGCGATACCGGCAAACACCGAGTTGATCTCGCAGCCAGCCATCAGTTCCGCTTCCTGCAATGCCTTGTGAATCGCCTCAACGGTGCTCTCAATATTGATGACAACACCCTTGCGCAGCCCCTTGGACGCGCTGGTGCCGATACCGACTATCTCCAGGCCACCCTCGGTCATACTGCCGATGATGGCGCAGATTTTGGTGGTGCCAATATCCAGACCGACAATAAGCTCTTCCTTACGGTTACTCATTCCCATCCTTCCTGATTGTGCAAGTCGTATAGCCGTCACAGCAGTATGCAAAACAGCCAAACCGCATGATATTAGCCTTTTTTCCGCGCTTTTGAAACACTTTTAACAATCACTTTATCCGCCACAGTGAGATCTATGTAACTGAGCCGGTTCAGGTCACCCTGCAATTGCGGATATATCCGCTCCAGTCGATCAAGACGGGCGGCAAAATTGTCCCGACCGATCAACACCGCTACACCGTAAGGATCGGTATACATGGTCAGCCGTCCTTCATCACCGATAACCACCTGCGCCACCTGCCCCAGACCGAATACCCGGCGCCGTTTCAGTTCTTCAAGCAGCTCGGCCACCGTCTGTAACCGCTGGCGACAGCGCTGCGGCTCGGCCAGAATCTCTTTGCGGCTCAAACCGCTCACCAGCGGCAAATCCAGCTTGTCCCCGGTACGCAACACGCGAAAAATGTCACCATCGCCGTCGACATAATAGAGATAGTCGAGATTGAGGATAAACAGCGGCTGATGTTCAACGATGTCTATCACTATCGTCTGCGGCAGCTTACGCCACACCTGCGCCGACTTTATCCAGTCGTTCTCCGCCAGTTTCTGGCCGATAATATCCAGATCCAAGTCAAATGTGCCAACCCCCTGTCGGATATCTGACAGCGCCACCACCTGCGCGGCGCTGAAGCGGCGGTTGCCGTTGACCTCCACCTGCTTGACGGCAAAGTGATCGGAATTAACCAGCGCCTCCACCAGCAGCACCAGCGCCGCCACCAGCATGATTCCACAGCCTGCCAGCATAAGAGCACGCAATACCCGCGCGGTATGGCTTTTCCAATCAACGGGCTGCCGTTTGCGTTTATTGGCCTTGGCCGGTTTGCGTCGCGGTTTCCTGTCTATCATGCTCATCCAGCAGTCGGCAGCGCTGCGACCCCAGGAGCATGTCGGTCTTTCCATGAAGCGGCTGCAAAACCGTCTGGTCGGTTCATATTTACACACTCCTAGCGATCAAGGGAGGCGTCGGCCAGAATCAGCTCCACTAAGTCTGCAAAATTCATGCCTTCACAAGCGGCAGCCTTGGGCAACAAGCTGGTAGCGGTCATGCCGGGAATAGTGTTCACTTCCAGGAAATAATTGCCGCCAGGCGCCACGATAAAATCTACTCGCGCTGCGCCACGGCAGCCCAGGGCGGCAAAGCTGCGTTCCGCATCGCGCTGCAAGGCACTGTACACCTCGTCATCCAACGGTGCCGGCACCAGATAGCGGGTGGTTCCGGCGGTATATTTAGCGGCGTAATCGTAAAAACCGCTGGCCGCCACCACCTCAATAACCGGCAGGGCGCGGCCATTGACCACCGCCACGGTAACTTCGCGACCGTCGATGTACTGCTCCACCAGCACCCGCCGGTCAAACTTACGCGCCGCCGCTATGGCAGCCTGTAACTGCGCCTCGTCACGGGCGATGCTGATACCGAGGGTGGAGCCTTCGCGCACCGGCTTCACCACCTGCGCCACCGCGCCGCAGCGCTGCCACAGACCGGTACAATCATCATCTGCCGTCACCAGCACACTGTCGGCCAGCGTCACCTGCCCGGCCACTTGCCGTTTGGTCATCTCCTTGTCGATGGCCAGAGCCGAGGCCAGAACGCCGCTGCCGGTGTAAGCAATCCCCATAATCTCCAGCAGCCCCTGAATGGTGCCATCCTCACCGTGGCGGCCATGTAAAGCGATAAAAGCCACTTCACAGCGCTGCGCCACCAGTTGCCCGGCCACATTGGTGGCACTGTCCACCTTTACCGCGTTATAGCCACGCTCCAGCAACGCCTGCAGCACCGCCGCGCCACTGCGCAGCGACACCTCGCGTTCGGCGGAATCGCCCCCCATTATTACGGCAACTTTTTTATCGCGATAATTATTGTCCATGGCGTTACTCCCGTGATTCAAGCATCTGTTGCGGCGGCGCAAACAAGCGCCGCGCCGCCGTATCCATGGTGCCGATAAAACGCACTTCCGGTTGCAGGAGAATGCCGCTGTGTTCCACCACCGCCGCCTGCACCCGACTCATCAATTCCACCACCTCGGCGCTGGTGGCAGAGCCGAGATTGACAATAAAATTGCAATGCTGCTGCGCCACTTGTGCCGCTCCCACCCGCGCCGCGCGCATACCGGCAGCGGCGATAAGGCGCCAGGCTGACTGCCCCGGCGGATTTTTGAACACGCTGCCGGCACTGCGTCCGGCGACAGCCTGGCTTACACGCCGCCGCTCCAGCACCGCCCGACTGCGACGGCGCAACTCCGCCGCCGCCACCGGCGCTCCGGCGACGACAACCTGCAACACCACCGCGCCAGTGTCCACGGCGCTGTGGCGATAAGCAAAATCAAAGCGTTGCCGCGGCCAGGTGGCGACGCTGCCAGCGCTGAACACCTCGGCACTTACCAGTACGTCACCAATCTGCTGGCCGTGGGCACCGGCATTCATGGTCACTGCGCCACCAACACTGCCGGGAATGCCCGCCAGATGCTCCAGCCCGCCCAGTCCGGCGGCGGCGGCAGCGGCCACCAGCCGCGCCAGATGGCAACCGGCGCCAGCCACCACAGTTGTCCCTGCGACCACCTCAAGCCTGTTCAGACGCTCTAAACACAGCACCACGCCGCTTACCCCGGCATCGGCGATCAACACATTACTGCCGCCACCAAGCACTGTCCAGGCAATCTGTTCACGTTCCAGCCATGCGAGCAACCGCCCTGCTTCCGCGACATCGCGCGGGCTGGCCAGCACCTGGGCACAGCCGCCGATATTCCAGCTGGTACGCGCCGCCAGCGGCACATCGACAGCGCAGATGGCGGCAAACTCCTGCAGCAGCCGGGCACGCCAGGCCACGGTTAATCCTGTGTTTCCAGTGGTAACAGCGCAATCACCTGTTCCGCCACCTGCCACACCGAACCGGCGCCAAGTGTGATCACCATATCGCCCGCTTTGAGCACCTGTTGCAGATGACCCACCGCCTGTTGCGCCGTAGCGCAATACTGTACGTGGCGATGGCCGTGTTCAGCGATGGCCGCCGCCAGTTTTTCGCCGCTGACACCGTCGATAACATCCTCACCGGCGGCGTAAATATCCATGACCACCAGATAATCTGCCTGATAAAAAGCGGCGACAAACTCGTTGAACAGCGCCTGAATACGGCTGTAACGGTGCGGTTGAAATATCGCGATAATACGCCGATCCCAGCCGCTGCGCGCCGCCGCCAGTGTAGCTTTTATCTCGGCGGGATGATGGCCGTAGTCATCCACCACCATAATGTCGCCAGCGTGTTTAATCTGAAAACGGCGCTGTACTCCGGCAAAGGAAGCAAAACCGGCGGCAATCACCGAATAATCAATCTCCAGCTCGCGCGCCACCGCCAACGCCGCCAGGGCGTTAAGCACATTGTGCCGCCCGGGCATGGCCAGTTTCACCCGCCCCACCGGCTGCTGGCGGAAATAAACATCGAACTCACTGCCGCCATCGCCGTAGGTCACATCGCTGGCGTAGTAATCCGCCTGCGGGCTGAAACCGTAGGTTACATAACGTTTTTCCACGCGCGGCAGCAGGGTCTGAATATTGGCGTCATCCAGACACAGCACTGCCAGGCCGTAAAACGGAATCTTGTTGATAAAATCGAGAAATACCGCACAGATCTCCTCCAGGCCGGAATAGTAATCGAGATGATCCGCGTCAATATTGGTCACCACGGCAATGGTGGGTGACAGTTTCAGAAACGAACCGTCCGACTCATCCGCCTCCACCACCATAAACTCCCCCTTGCCCAGTTTGGCGTTGGAACCGAGGGCGTTAAGGCGCCCTCCCACCACGGCGGTGGGATCGATACCGCCTTGATACAGCAGGGTAGCCACCATGCTGGTGGTGGTGGTTTTGCCGTGGGTACCGGCAATGGCGATACCGTATTTAAGCCGCATCAGCTCCGCCAGCATCTCGGCACGCGGAATTACCGGAATCACCCGGCGCTGAGCTTCAACCACTTCGGGATTATCGTTACTAACCGCCGTACTTACCACCACCACCTGAGCGCCATGGACATTCTCCGCCGCGTGACCGGTAAAGATGGTACCGCCCAACTGATGCAAGCGGCGGGTAATATCGCTGCTGCGCAGATCGGAACCGGACACTTCGTAACCGAGATTGAGCAACACCTCGGCAATACCGCTCATACCGATGCCGCCGATACCTACAAAATGGATACGCCTTATTTTGCCGTACATATCAATTCTCTACCCCTGTTTGCGTGCGACTAATCGACACTCGTGAATAATAAGTTCCGCCGCCCCTTTGGCACTCAAGTGACGGGCGTTCTGTCCCATTGTGGCCAACAACTGCGGCTGACGCAACAGTGCGCCGATCTGGCGCGCCAGTTCTTCACCGCTCAACTGTCGCTGCGGCAACAGGCGTGCGGCACCTGCCGCCACCAGCGCCATGGCATTGCTACTTTGATGATCAGCCGCCGCCGTTGGCAGGGGGATGAGCAGCGCCGGTCGTCCACACGCCGCCAGCTCCGCTACGCTGGTGGCTCCAGCGCGGCACACCACCAACTGGCTGGCAGCGTAAGCGGAACGCATGTCGTCGATAAACGGCGTAACCTCCACGTTGTCATAACCCATATCGTTGCAGGCTACCGCCACTTCCGCCACATGGTCGCGACCGCATTGATGAACAATCTTCATAGCGGGAAATTCCTCGCGCAACTGCGGCAACGCCGCTACCAGGGCGCGGTTGATGGCGCGCGCGCCCTGGCTGCCGCCGAATATCAACAGCTGCGGCCGGTCACCGCGCCACGGCGGCACGGTAAACAGCTCGCGCCGTACCGGATTGCCGGTCAGCACCACTTTACCCGCCGGAAAATCCCGCTGCGCCTGCGGCCACGAGATACACACCCGCCGCGCCCAGCGCGCTGCCAGCCGATTGGCCAGTCCGGCGCTGGCATTCTGCTCGTGCAACACCACCGGAATCCGTTTCAGCGCCGCCGCCACCAGCACCGGCAGGGAGGCATAACCGCCCACCCCCACCACCACCTGGGGCGCAAATTTGCCCACAATGGCCAGCGCCTGCGCCACCGCCCGCGTCAACTGCGCCAGTACCAGCGCCTTACGCAGGGGCGATTTACCGGCAAAGCCACTGAACTCCACATAATCGATGGCAAAACCGCGCGGCTCCACCACCCGGCTTTCGATACCGCGCCGGGTGCCGACAAACAGCACCTGCGCCTCGCTGTCGCTTTCACACGCATATTGCGCCATGGCCAGCGCCGGAAACACATGGCCGCCGGTGCCGCCGCCGGTAAACAGATATCTCATATCGTCTTAGCCCCTGCCGTGGTGGAGATGTTGAGCAGCACTCCCATGGAAAACAACGTACAAATCAGGCTGGTGCCACCGTAGGATAGCAGCGGCAACGCCAACCCTTTGTTTGGCACCAGACCGGTTACCACCGCCATGTTGCCAAACGCCTGAATACCGAACAGCAGGCTTATCCCAAAAGCACACAGGCGGCCAAAACCGTCCTGAGCCTGCACCGCCACCCGCAAGCCGAGGAGGATAACGCCCAGAAACATGGTTATCACGATTACCACAGCGATAAAGCCCAGCTCCTCACCAACAATGGAAAAAATAAAATCGGTATGCGCTTCGGGGAGAAAAAACAGCTTCTGCCGTCCTTCCCCCAGACCGCGTCCCCAGATACCGCCAGCACCAAAACCCATCCAGCTTTGAATGATCTGAAAGCCGGTCTTGTACGGGTCCTTCCACGGATCCATAAACGCCATAATGCGCGCCCGGCGATAGTCCTCATGCATGATGAAGTACACCAGCAGCGGCAGCACCGTGGCAGCGCTGAAAAACAGATAGCGAATTTTGGTTCCCGCCACCAGCAGCATACAGCCGGTAACCAGTACCATGGTTACGCAGCTGCCCAGATCACGCTGCAAAATCAGCAGAGATAGAAACACCAGCAACACCACCATATACGGGATAAATCCGTACTTGAAATCCTTTATCCGGTCCTCTTTACGGGTGGCGGAGTGAGACAGGTAAAAGATCATCGCCAGTTTAGCCACCTCAGAGGGCTGAAACGAAAAGCCCGGCAGGTGAATCCAGCGACAGGCGCCACCGGCGCTGTGCCCGACTCCCGGCACAAACACCAGCGCCATCATCATGGCGCTCAACAACAGCAGCGGTACCGACAGACGCCGCCACAGATGGTAGTCGATGCGCATGGTCACCGCCATCAGCAGCAATCCGGCAGCGGCGAAAATCCCCTGCCGCTTGAGAAAATAAAAACTGTCGCTGTACTTGCGCACCGCCATGATGGAGGAGGCGGAATACACCATCACCACCCCGAGACAGGTAAGGGCCACCACCAGAATCATTATGGTACTCTGGTACTCGCCCTTTTTCATCCCTCTGCCTCCGGTAACGCCTGCACCGCGGCGGTAAATGCTTGGCCGCGCTGTTCAAAACCGGCAAACATATCAAAGCTGGAACAACCGGGCGACAGCAGTACACTGCCGGGCGCGCTGGTATGCCGCGCCGCCTGCGCCACCGCCTGCGTCATGTTGTCTACCCGCACCACCGGCGCCAAATCCGCCCACGCCTGCTCCATGGCCGCCGCCGCCTGCCCCAGCAGGATAAAACAGGTTACTTTTCCGGCCAGATGGGCGCGCAGCTGGCGATAATCGCCCCCTTTATCCTTGCCCCCGGCGATGAGGGTGATGGGCGCCGCCAGCGAGGCGACACTTTTTATCACACTACCGGGATTGGTACCCTTGGAATCGTTGTACCAGCGCACGCCGTTCAAGGTGCGCACCAGCTCCATCCGGTGCGGCAGCCCGCGGTATACACACGCCGCCCGCCACAGTGTCGCACTGTCGTACCCTTCCAGCAGCGGCGGAATCAGTGCCGCCATGACGTTTTCGATATTGTGAATACCGCTGATACGCAACTGACACGGATCGAATTCGGCATCGTTACCGTAGCCGCGCCAGTACAGCATACCGCCGTGGTAGCTCATTCCCCGCTCCAGCAGGTGGGAGGTGGAAAACAGCACCTGCTGCGCTTTGCAAGCGGCGGCCAGACGCAGCACCTCAGCATCATCACCGTTGAGCACCGCCACATCGCTACTGGTCTGGCGGGAGAAAATCGCTTGTTTCGCCGCCGTGTAGGCCGCCATGTCAGGATAACGGTCGAGATGATCGAGGGAGATATTCAGCAGCAAGGCGTAACGCGGTCGCATGGTAACCACCGTCTCCAACTGAAACGACGACAACTCCACCACCGCCCAGTCGTTATCCGCGTCAACAGCGCTGATAAGCGGCTGACCGAGATTGCCGCCGACGAAGGTGCGCTGGCCGCAAGCACGCAACATCTCGCCGAGCACGGTGGTGGTGGTCGAT
>JAMOOS010000107.1 GCA_027065245.1 Desulfuromonadaceae bacterium
AAGCACGGCAAATTCAACTCGGTAGACCAGTTATGTGCAATCAAGGGAATTGGCAAAAAGTCGATTGCCAAAATGTCGGAACAACTTTGTGTAAAGTAGACAGAAACCCGAATTGGGGGGCGGTACTACCGCCCCTCCAACTCAATGCAGACCGAGCTTTTCCAGCCGGTAGCGCAAGGAACGGAAACTGATTTTCAGCAGCTTTGCCGCGTGTTTGCGCACGCCGTTACAGCGCTCGAGCGCCTGCATGATAATCCTCTTCTCCACTGCAGCTATATATTCGTCCAGATCAAGGCCTTCTTCCGGTATCGTGCAACTGACCACAGAATCGGCAAACTTGTCATCAAGCAGGTGCGGTGGCAAGCCGACTTCGGTGAGCAATTCTCCATCTTCAAGAATCAGACAGCGTTCGATAACGTTTTCCAGCTCGCGTACATTGCCGGGCCAGTCGTAATCGAGCAAGCGACGCATCAGGGTGGTAGAAATCTGCACATCTCGTTTTGGCGCCAACGTCTGGCAAAAGGTATTGATAAGCAATGGCAAATCTTCTTTGCGCTCACGCAGCGGTGGAATATGCAGATGGATGACGTTCAAGCGGTAGTACAGGTCACGGCGGAACGCGCCTGCATTCACGGCATCGTCAAGGTTACTGTTGGTGGCAGCCAGCACTCTTACATCGAGATTGATATCCTGCGTCCCGCCGACTCGGCGCAGTTGTTTTTCTTGCAGAACACGCAGCAATTTAACCTGCATGGCAATGGGCAGTTCGCCTACTTCGTCTAAAAACAGGGTACCGCCTTCTGCCACTTCAAACATCCCTTGTTTGCTGGTCACAGCTCCGGTAAACGAGCCCTTTTCATGGCCGAACAATTCACTTTCCAGCAGGTTTTCCGGGATAGCTCCGCAGTTTACCGCTACAAATGGCTGCTCGCCACGACTGGAATTACGGTGAATTGCCCGTGCCACCAATTCTTTACCGGTGCCCGATTCTCCAGTTATCAGAATATTGGCGTTGGAACTGGCAACCTTTTCTATCAGGGAATATAATTGCTGCATGGACGGGCTTTTGCCCACCAGGCGATCAAACGACAACCGCTGGCCTATTACCTGACGCAAGCGGCTGTTTTCGATACGCAGATGGTGGTGTTGCAGGGCGTTGCGAATCACCAGGCGGATTTCGTCGTTTTTGAACGGCTTGGTCAAATAATCATAGGCGCCGTGTTTCATCGCTTCCACCGCCTGTTCGGTGGTGGAAAAGGCTGTCATCATAATTACCACTGTATCGGTACCTAACCCCTTGATGTGTTGCAACAGTTCCAGCCCGCCCAGATTGGGCATTCGCACATCGCTCAATACCAGATCAAAAACGTTGTCGTCTAACAGTGCCAGCGCCTCTACTCCATCTGCTGCGCATTTCACATCGTAGCCTTCGCGCTGCAACATGATGGATAAAAATTCACGCATGCTGGGTTCGTCATCGACAACAAGAATATGGCTGGATTGTTTGCGACTCATACTCTATTCCTCGGTTACGGGTAGACATACCTGCATGCGTGCCCCACCCAGCGGGCTGTCAAGGCATTCAATGGTGCCGCCGTGGGCACTCACTATAGCATGTACGATTGACAGTCCAAGCCCGGTTCCGCTGGCACGCGTGGTATAAAACGGTTCAAATATCCGTTTCTTTATGTTTTCAGCGACACCGGGGCCATTGTCGTCGATCCAGAAACAGTGGCGCTGGCAATCCATGCCAATTTGTACCTGTTTTGGTTCAAGCGCAAAAATCGCGGCATTTACCAGAAGATTCCAAGCCGCCTGACGTATTTGCTCCACATCAGCACATACAATACAGCTACGACAATTACTGCAATCAATGGTCACCTGAGCATATTCCGGGTCTGACGACATAAGCGCAACCAGTTCACGAAACAATGCACCAAGATCGCAATCTTTACACTCAGGTTGGCGCGGCTTGGCAAACACCAGAAAATCACTTACCAACCGGTTCAACCGACTGGTCTCCCGATGCACGATATCGAGTAGCTGCCGATCAGTGCAACTGAAATCACCATGCTCTGCCAACAGCTGCACACTTCCGCTGAGAGAAGTAAGCGGATTGCGAATTTCGTGCGCTAATCCGGCAGCCAAGGCCCCCACCGCCGCCAGACGTTCGCGTAACTGCAGACTGTCTTCAAGTTTTTTGCTCTCGGTCAAGTCCTGAAATGTCAGCAGAATTCTCGCTCTATCCTCGGTGGCAATATAACGGGCATTGTAGCCGATAATCCGCTCTTCTCCTTTTTTATTTAAAAAAATAAATTCCTCTCGCTCCACAGGCAAATTCAGCCGATCAATATCAAAAGCGCTGAATATCTGTTTGATGTTTCTATCTATAGCCCAGCGGCTATCTACACCGCATATCTGCGCGGCGGCAGAATTGAAGGAATGAATTTGTCCGTTGTTGTCCACTACAATCAATCCACTGGGAATACTGCGCAAAATAGCGCTGTTAAGTAATTCCAACTCAGCATGGTCGTGTTGCTCACGTTGCAGCATCTGTTCAGAACGGCGCAACCGCGCTGACAATACCGCCCCCAGCACACCGGCCAGCAAAAACGCCGCCACATTGAGAAATAGCCGGTACATTAC
>JAMOOS010000108.1 GCA_027065245.1 Desulfuromonadaceae bacterium
TTTTCAGGCGCCTGTAGTCTGGTGGTAACTATCTGTTTTTAAGGCGGAAAACAGGCGGAAATCTTAGGGAGCATAGCTAAATTATCTATTAATTGCAAGGGTTTTGTCCTTTTTTAGTGTTGCTAAACAATGCTGTTGTAGATGTGAATAAAATGGTTTTTTAAAATGATTGTGTCGGCTGCTGGTAGCGGACGGGTGGGGCGATTGTGCGGTTTTCTCCAGTCGGAGAATGCGACAGGTGCTGGTGGTGAGGAGTGGTGTGGTTTTAATACTGATAAAAAAACCACCACCAGAAGATGGCGGTGGCTGAATGATTGGCGCTGGTTGATTCAGTGACTGGCTGGTTTTGATCTGGCTGCTTCGACGCTGAATTCACTCAGGTCAGGCGGGATGTTGGCAAAAATCAGCATGAACGGCACCTTTTTGCCCGGTGCCACATTGGTGTTGGAAAGAGAATCACCAAATGAATTGCCCATGGCCTGCTTGATTTCGGCGTCAGTAATGGTTTTTAGCTTGTCTGTGGTAATTATGTTGCCACAATAGGCATTGCGTCGCTGTAAACACTTGCCTTTGGCATTGAACAAACTGGCACTGACCTGAATTTCCGCTCTCGGATCGGCATAGTCGTTGCGTGCCTCACCCTCTATAATCAGCAATGGTCCCAAGGTGGCATTGTCGACATAAAAACTGCGACTGGAGATGATGTGAATCCTGCCCTGAGGTTGCGCCGGGGGCGGATTTATGCGCCTGCTGATGGTGTCGATCATGACGCCGATATCGGTGGTGCCCAGGGTGGTATACAGATAGCCATACCCACCTGCAAGCAGGATAATGATCAGCAGCAGAACCAGCAGCAATCGGGATGGTGCCCGTTTTTCCGCTACCGGCTTGGCGTTGGTTGTCGGGATGTCAGTTGTGGTTTTTGTTGCCGCCTTGTTGGGGGGGCTGCTCTGGTTCGCTGGTGGTGTCGGTGTTAGCGCTGCTGTTTCGTCAGAAAGAGGCGGCGGGGTCATGGCTGTTGGATCGACCGCGCTGGACTCTGTGGGGCGATCCTGACTGGCGATACTGTCGAAGGAGAACTCATCGGCGCTTTCAAGAACTGGTGCTTCACTGCTGGCAATGTTATCGTTGGACAGTGTTTCAAAGGTGAAAGTATCGCTGTCGCTGTCCTGGGGTGATGTATCACCAGTTGGTGTAGCTAGCGATTCCGGTGGCGTTGCCGCGCCGGTTGTGGAAAAACTGAATTCTGCAGCTGGCTGCGGAATGACTAATTCTGCCTCTGAAGTAGCGCTGGTTGCAGCGGTTTCCGATTGTGGTTCCTCTGGCGTGGCAGTGGAAAAGCTGAATTCTTCCACGGTGGTGGCTGGTGGTGTTTCTTGCGCTGTTGGTGCTGGTGGTTCCTGCGCCGGTGTAGCGGCTGCGGCAAGTGGCTCTGCGTCAGAGTCGGCGGTACAATCGAAGTCCGCCGCTGGCGGTGCCGGTATATCGACGTCAGCCTGATCCTGATGTGATGGTGGTGTAGCTACTGCCGGCGTGGATTCTTCTGTCGGCGTGGCATCGAAGATAAGAAAGGGCGATACCACATCCTTGGCTTTATCGTCAATGGCGAAAACATGACCACAGCGAACGCATCTGGCACTGACCTTACGCGTCTGTGTCGAGGTGTCGTCGATATTATAAACTGTTTTGCATTTTTCACACTGGATAACCATCAAGATTCTCCTGTTCAATGCTGAAGCTGTTCTGGGTCAAGACGATAAACTGCGTTCAGGTTGCGGTAGCGCTCGGCGTAATCCAGGCCGTAGCCAATGATAAAATCGTTGCCGGTGAGGGTGAAGCCGCAATAGTCTGGTGTTATTTCCACCGCCCGGTTGCATGGTTTGTCAAACATGGTACACAGTTTGAGGGATGCCGGCTGCTGTTTTTCAAGATAGTTGTGCAACTCCCGCATGGTCAGACCAGTGTCGAGAATATCTTCGACCAGCATAACATGTTTTCCGCTGATGTCAGTTTCCAGCCTGGTTTTGAAGGTTACGGTGCCAGATGATTGGGTGGCATTGGCGTAACTGCTGACGCGAACAAAATCGATACTTATCTCCACATCGCTGCTGATGGCACGCGCCAGATCGGCAGCAAAGAACATTGCTCCCTTGAGAACCACTACCAGAACCAAGTGCTGCCCTGTGTAGTCACGGCTTATCTGCGCGCCGATACGGGCAGTTTGCCGGGCAATGGCTTGTTGGCTGTAAAGTTGTTCCATGAACTATGTCACTTTTTGCACATGACCACGCTGCGGGAAAGTGCTATTCCCTGTGCGGCGTGGCGTGGCTGTTTAATAGGGAACTAATGCTATAGCAAGTTTGCCATGCGATGTCAATTTTACCTGAATTTGCGGTCAATATCGCCGTGTGCCAGCACCAACTGTTCGTGGTTGTTTTACATGGTGGCTGCGGCACGCTCGCCGACATATACTGTGGCGATAGCGCCGGTCAGGTCGCGGTAGCTTACCTGACTGAAACCGGCCTCAGTCATCATGGCAGAAAACTGTTCCTGGGGCGGAAATGCCGCCACCGAGTCGGGCAGATATTTGTAGGCACTGCGTTTGGACAGCAGCCCGCCGATGAACGGCAGAATGCGGT
>JAMOOS010000109.1 GCA_027065245.1 Desulfuromonadaceae bacterium
ATGAGCAGCGCAGACCAACCGCCTTTGGCGGGACGCCGAATTGTGATAACCCGTGCCAGCCATCAGGCAGCGGAGTTTGCCGCCATGTTGCGCCGCCGTGGCGCCGAAACGCTGGCCGTGCCGCTGATAGAGATTGTCCCGCCCGCCGACTGGAGTGAAGTTGACGCCGCTGTGGCGCGCCTTGATGAATATGCCTATGTGATTCTCACCTCGGTAAACGCTGTGGAGATGTTGCATGCGCGCCTGCGTGGCGCCGGTGTCGGCGCGGCAGCTTGCGCCGCTGCCGAGTGGGTATGCGTGGGGCCGAAAACCGCTGCCGCCCTTACCTGGCTGGAGCGGGAACCGTTGCTGCCGCCGGGTGGTTATCGCGCTGAGATGGTGGCTGAGATGCTGCTGGAGCGCGGCGTGGCGGGTAAGAAAATCCTTTATCCACGCGCCCGGCTGGCGCGCGATGTGCTGCCTGCCCGCTTGCGCGCTGGCGGTGCGCTGTTGGACGATCCGGTGATCTACGACACCGTACCGGCCCGCGCCGGTGGCGGACGCCTGCGGGCTATGCTGGCGGCAAAAGAGGTGGACGCCATCACCTTTGCCTCCTCTTCCAGCGTGGAGAACTTTGTTGCCCTGCTTGGTGCCGACTGCGCGGCGCTGTGCGCCGACGTGGTTCTGGCCAGCATCGGCCCTGTCACCAGCGCCACGGCACGGCGGCTGGGGCTGCGGGTGGACGTGGAAGCGGGCAGTTACACCCTGGCGGGATTGACTGCGGCGCTGGAGGAATATTTCGCGCCGGAAGCTGTTGGGGGATAGTGGCGGCGTTTAAAAATATGTAGCAGGAATCTGCACGATATTATCGCTAACCATCTCGATTTTTTCCGCACTATTGACCAGAATGCCGAATTTGGCGCCGGTATCGGCGATGAACGTCTGCATCGGCCTGAGCATTCTCCTGTTCAGCTTGCTGCCCAGTTTTATATCGATGGGAACGTGGCCGGATGAAGTGTCGATAATCAGCTCAATTTCTGCCTTGTCCCGTGTCCGGTAAAAATTGAAGTCGATTCCGGCTTTTAATGGTGCATTGCAAGCCGCGGATAATTTCTTCGATAACAAAGGATTCAAAAGATGCTCTCGCCGCCGGATTGTCTAACCCGTTATGCAAAAAGCAAGTTTCAATAATCAAGAAGCAATGGTATGATATATCGTAATACCGGAGGGGCAAGATGAGTACTGAAAAAATAGCAATCACAATAGAGGGCAAGACACTTACCAGGCTCGACTCGCTCGTGAAAAGCAGAGCCTTTCCGAGCAGAAGTCGGCTTATTCAAGAGGCAATTCGCGAAAAACTTGACAGACTTGATCGTTCGCGTCTCGCCAGGGAGTGCGCAAAGCTGGATGAACAATTTGAAAGATCCCTGGCAGAAGAAGGTATCTCGGAGGAATTGCCTGAATGGCCAGAATATTAAGAGGTGAAATCAGGTGGGCAGACCTGAATCCTGTTAAAGGTCATGAACAAGGAGGAAAGAGGCCAGTGTTGATAATAAGCCAGGATATTTTTAATCAAAGATCTGGCACGGTGATCGCTATGGCAATCACAAGCCAGCCACAAAAAGCTGGCTTTCCTCTTACACTTGAGATCACTTCTGCAAAGCTGTCCAAGCGTTCGTGGGTCAAAATCAGCCAAATCAGAACTTTGAGCACAGAACGAATCGGAAGAAAATTAGGTTTAATTTCACCTGAAGAGCTCAGCGATGTTATCGAAGGATTCAATGAGATAACCGGTGCATAACTTAAGAGCGCTTGGTGGATTGCGTATTCGTTTTTTTCTTAGCCTCTACACCGCCCGGTATGCGGATCTGCACCGGGAAAACCAGAGGGTTGTGGGGCAGCAGTGACCAGACACTGGTGTCGGCACAATAGAGCAGCGTTTGTTTTTTACTTTGTTTTGTTCTCTGGTGAACTTGATCGTTACTCTTAAGTGCAAATCAAGGAGATAAAGCTATGTATTTTCCTCAATATCGGGCGCGGCGTCTGCGCCGCAACGACAATATCCGCCGCATGGTGCGGGAGACTTTTCTGCGTGTTGATGATCTGATCTATCCCATGTTCAGTGCTTTTGGCGCTGATATTCACAGTGAGATTCCCTCCATGCCGGGGATCTACCAGCAGTCCATCGACAGGATTGTTGTCGAGGCGCGCGAAGTGTATGAATTGGGAATCCCGGCGGTGATTTTGTTTGGTATTCCCGAGTGCAAGGACAGTGTCGGCAGCGACGCCTACAGCGACGACGGCATTATTCAGCGCACTATTCGCGCCATCAAGGCTGAACTGCCGCAGCTGACGGTGATCACCGATGTGTGTATGTGTGAATATACCGACCACGGCCATTGCGGCGTTATTAAAGAGGGTGATGTGGATAACGACGCCACGCTGGAGCTGCTGGCGGCGGAGGCGTTGTCTCATGCCCGGGCCGGAGCGGATATTGTCGCTCCCAGCGATATGATGGATGGACGGATCAGTGCCATTCGCGCCCGGCTGGACGACAACGGTTTCAGCCATATTCCCATTATGAGCTATGCGGTTAAATACGCCAGCGCCTACTATGGCCCGTTTCGGGATGCCGCCGATTCCACGCCGCAGTTTGGC
>JAMOOS010000110.1 GCA_027065245.1 Desulfuromonadaceae bacterium
CCTGTTTGCCGCCATCCCCAACAACAACCATACCCGCAACAACATCGCCAGTTTCGAAGGCTACTACGCCAGCGTAATCTACGCCGGTCTGGCCAGTTTGGGGCTTGATATTGCCGCTGAAGATGTAACCAGCACCGGCCGCATCGATTTAACGGTAAAGCTCAACGGCCATATCTACATTATGGAGTTCAAGGTAGATGGCCCGGATGCAGCGCTGGCGCAGATAAAAGAGAAGAACTACCACGCCAAGTATCTGAAGGAGGATGGCGATATCTATCTCATTGGCATCGACTTTGACAGCACCAGCCGCAGCGTGGCCGGATTTGAGTGGGAGAGGGTGGGCTGTGACTAATGCGAGCCGTATTGTTGGATTTATTTGACCACCGGCTAAAAACTGTCGGCACGGGTCATCTGCCAGAGCTTGCTATAGAGATGGCTGTCGGTGCCGCTCGGCTTTATCCGCCACCAGCGTTTTCTGCAACTGCGAGTCCTTGATAGCAACGTCCACCGAGCCCAGAGAAAAACCACGAACCTTTATGCCATAGCCTATTCCGATTATCAGAAACAGGGTCAGACGGGTTGCTTGTGTAAAACCGGCAAAATATGTGACATCATTTGTGCCCCCTTGCTCAGATGTATTGTGTCAGCACAAAAAAAACCGCCCGCTTCACATGAAGCAGGCGGCAGATATCATCCGGAAAATATTATTTACCTTTACGCAGTTCGTCCAAGCGAGCACGGAAACGCTTGGCCCAGTAGTCGAAGGCTTCTTTGGTATCGTCCCATTTGCCGCTCATGACCGACTTGCCGCCCTGACGACGATCCACTGCGGCAGCCAGCTGCCTACCGGTAACCGAATCAAGCACTTCCATTTCGCTGGCAGCCTCTCCTGTACCCATATTATCGCCACTGCCCGCTTTTACTGCCCCGGCAATAACCATCCCCACCGGTAAAATAGTGGACAAAGCATTGGATACCGGTTTGGCCGGTTTGATGCCGGTGATGGCTACCCGCACCCGCAACACCCCGGGGCCGGGTTTGTCAACAATCTGATAATCACCCTTGACCGCGTTGACAAGAGCGTTCTGGTAGTAGTCGGTAAGCTCCTTGAGCAGCGCCGGATCGATAACCTTGTAATCCGCATCGGGACTGAGCATAACCGTTACCCGCTCAAACATGATTTTGTCGTATTGGCTGAAATCGACTGTCGGATCGACGTAAACCAGCGCTGCGTTGCCATCTCCACCGGGCTTGAGTTTGGTATAATCGTTGATAAATCCGGTTTTCTTCACATCCTTCATGCCACCGGCAGCACAACCTCCCAGTACCAGCGCTACCAGCACCACGGCCAGCAATCTGATCGTCTTCATAAAGCACTCCTTGTCTCACATGGTCACCGCCACAATCCAGCTGCGACAATTAACATTATCGGCGGCCATACCGCCATTGCCTCTTACTATTTTGCGATCTCCATCTCCTGCTTTTTAGTATACAACTGGCGCACCAGCTCGTATTCAAAGGGTGAGCCGCTGCGATAATAGCGAAACGGAATACGATGGCGTTTATCCACCGCACTGACACCGGTAAAAATCAGTGACGATGCTTCGTCATCTACCCAGCGTGCCGGACCGACGGCGTTAAACAACACCGAATCAGCTATAAAACCGGAAGCATTGCGCAGATTGGAAGGACCAAGCACCGGCAGAACCAGATAGGGACCATCACCCACGCCGTAGAACCCCAACGTCTGGCCAAAGTCCTCCGGTTGCTTGTGGATACCAAACTCGCTGGCCCGATCCCAGAAACCGGCTACGCCGACGGTACTATTGATAACAAAACGCTCCAGAACTATACCGCTGCGCTTGAACTTAAGCTGCAGCAGGTTGTTGGTAAAATTACCGAATTCAAGTACATTGTCGACAAAATAGGAGATGCGCTCTTCAACGTAATCAGGTGTTATAAACTCGTAGGCATGAACGATGGGCAGGAAAAAATATTCATCAAAGTAGTAGTTGAACATGTATACATTGCGGTTCAACCCTTCCAGTGGGTCGTATACATCAATGGCATAGGTGACGTCATCTTTCAAGACCTGCTGCGCCGGGTGTTTTGGTGGCTGAAGATTTTTACTATCCGGTTGTGACGCACAGCCGACAACCATCAGAACTGTCCCCAGCAGCATTACATGTACCAATAAACGTGAAATGTTTTTTATCATAGTTGACATATCTTCCCCCTACTCCTTGTCCGCAGCTTTGAAAAAATTCACCATGGCGGCGACGTTGTCGGGATAGCCCATATTGCCACAG
This sequence comes from Desulfuromonadaceae bacterium, assembly GCA_027065245.1. Lineage (GTDB taxonomy): Bacteria > Desulfobacterota > Desulfuromonadia > Desulfuromonadales > Desulfuromonadaceae > Desulfuromonas. Next base: position 2,310 of record JAMOOS010000110.1, read on the forward strand.
TGCCCGCCGTGGGGGAAAATGGTGGCACGCTCACCGAACACCTGCTTGAGATAGTCGATCTCACCGGGGCGAAGGATAAAATCATCTTCGTTGCCAATCATCCCCAGTTTGTCGCTGTTACGCAAGTAGCTGTCGATGTGCTTCAGACTAGTGTTGGCAATTAGATCAGCCACGGTAATTTCCGGTTTTTGCTGCTGAAAATAGGGGACAAGAATATCGTTGAAATAATCGAGGAATGTAAGGCGAAACAGCACCTTGGCGTACTCGGTGACATGAGCGTTTCGCCCCAGTTCGGCGTTGACCGGAACCACATAGCCGGCATGGGTGAGCACATCGCTGACAAAGGCCATGTTGCCCGATGACATCCGGAAGTCGAGACCGATAACTGCTTTTACCCGGTCGATATTGACATCTGCAGCCCGGTAGTACTTGTAGGCGGTGTAAAGAAATTTATCATTGAACTCTACATTGTCGCCATTTTTGTACACCTTGGTAAAAGCATCAGTAACCTCAGTGTAAAACTGGTTGAAATTATCTAACCCGCCGGGGATGTTGTCATCGAGCATGGCATCAAGAATCTGCACAGAGTTATACAGATTAACCGGCGGATTGATCATCAGCACGCGGCTGAAATCAAATTTGTGTTCCTGCTCATCCAGTTTGGCGACAAAAGCCGCCTGCGCTGCACCGAGACTGTACCCGGTAATATAATAGCGACTGAAATGCGCTTTTTGCGCCAGACGGTTGCGAATTTTATCCATCACCCGGTACAGATCACGGGCATCGTCGCCCAATACACCGGGCACACCACTGCACGAGGCGGCAACAATAAAGTTGGGATGGGTAGGCGATGTAAGCGACACCACGCTATAGCCCTGCTGATAAAATACTTTCTGCATCAGCCGCATCTTGGCGCTACGATAGCTGGCCCCTGTACCGGCAATGAGGAACATCAATGGTGCTTCATGCTCCTGCAATACATAGGAATAGCGCAACTCAGCCAGATTCCACAACACATCCGGCACCTGACGCTGAGGAAACATCACCAGTGCGTCTTGCTGCACCGGCACGCTGTCGGGCAGTTTGGCAGCAAATTCTTCCGGGGTTCCCAGTACCGTGGCAATATAACGGTTGGCAAAGGGATAATCATAAGCATAGCCACTGGACAGCGGCGCGGCAACCAACCACGCACAAACGCCGACGACTATCAGCAATCTTCTCACCATTTACATCTCCTGTTTTCGTGCTAACTGCAACAAACCACAGACTGCAACGGGCAAATACCCACTACACTCGCATTAAACCTGCTCGTTCCGTTCCGCCGCCGCCACCTGCAAACCAACCAGGCGCGCCACCAGTACCGCCATATAACACTGGCCGACAATCCCCTCCAGCATGGAAAACGAACGCGCCATACCGCTGACCGGAGTGATATCACCATAACCGACGGTGGTCAGGGTAATAAAACTGTAGTAAAAAAAGCTCGAACTGCCGTGGCCGGCATTAGTCGGCAGCTTGAAAGCCCCCGCCATGTTGTGCTCTATCACCGCGTAACAGAAGCCCCACATGGTACCCAGCAGCAGATAACCGACCAGTGCCGCCGATATCACCTCCCAGGTGACATTCCTGGTGGCAAATACAAAGCGGATTATCCGGCCGGCGATAAGACCGAAGTAAACGATGCCGGATACCTTACCGACCAGCTCCAGTTGCGGCCAGTTCATATTGAAGTAGCCGGACCATATATACAGCCACATTGGCACCGCCAGCAGGGTCGCCAGCCATGCCAGAGTTTTATTGCGCGCCACCACCAGCAACCCGGCGACAAAAATCACCGTCAGAACCAGATCAAAGGCGATACGCAGACAGGCCGATTCACGCAACAGCGGCGACACGCCGATCATGATTACCAGGGTTACCAGCAAAGTGGTAAAACGGTAACGAAACAGTTTTGACAGCATGGTCAATTCGATGGTGCCACCTACACAAAAGATGGAGCGCTCCGGCGGTTATTCCGCCGGAGACTCAATCTTGAACAGCATACAATACAACGTCGGCACCACCAGCATGGTCAACACCGTACCAACGGTGAGGCCAGCCATTATGGTTACCGCCATCCCCACCCAGAATACATCCTGCAGCAGAGGGACAACCCCCAGCACAGTGGTACCCGCCGCCAGCAACACCGGACGCAGCCGGGACACCGCTGCTTTCACTACGGCATCATATTGCGGCAGCCCCTGAGCCAGGTTGGCGTTCACTTCATCCAGCAGCACGATGGCGTTCTTGATCATCATCCCCGCCAGACTCATTGCCCCCAGCAGCGCCATAAAGCCAAACGAGGCACCGAAACCGAGCAGACCAAATGTGATACCAATAAGGGCAAACGGAATGGTACACACTATGACCAGTGGCGGCTTGTAAGCATTGAACAGCGCAATGATAAGGAACAGTATAACTGCCACGGTGGGGACCACCCCCGGTATCAGGCCGGCCTGTGATTTGGCCTGGTCCTCGGTTTCCCCCCCCCAGCTGAACGTATAGCCGGGCGGCAAATCGAGCCCCTCCACCTTGGCACCAATATTAGCCAGTACCGCCGCCAGGGTCTTGCCCAGTATGGGATTGGCCTGTATGGTGATGGTGCGCCGGCGACCACGCCGCCAGATAAGCTGCTCCTCCCAGTCTACCTTGACATCATCGATCACCTGCGCCATGGGCACGGTTTCCGCTGCCAGTTTTGGTCGGATCTGCAACACGTCAAAGGAACCCATGCCGGTACGATCTTTTTCCGGATAACGGAGAATAATCGGCATCAGGTCATCATTTTCCCGATACAAGCCGATTGTGCGACCATCAAAGGCCACCTTGGTGGCCGCAGCCAGATCCTCGCGCGCAATACCGGACCAACTGCCGCGTTCCTGGTTATATACCGGCTCTATCCGCGGCACCTTCTGACGCCAGTCGGTTTCGATGGCGCCCACCAGCGGTTCATCGCGCAGAATAGCTGCCACCTTATCCGCTTGAGCACGCAACACATCGGGATCGGCCTCAGCCGGGCCGCTTATACGCGCCTGGAATTTCCACGTCTGCCCCGGGCCAACGGCGAACTTGCGCAGCATCACCAGCGTATCGGGATAGTGCTCCTTGATCCACGGATCCAGCTCTTTGAGCAGTGGATCAATCATCTTCAACTCTTTAACATTGACGATCAACTGGCCGTAGGCGGAATTGGTCTTTTCCGGTTCCACCGGCAGGTAAAAACGCGGCGGTCCGGCACCGATAAAGGCCGCCACTTCACTCACCCGTTCATCCTTGAGCAGATGCTGCTCCAGCGCTTCCATCCGCTTGGCGGTAACCTTGATACGCGTTCCCTGCGGATTGTAGAAATCGACCATAAATTTGGTCATGGAGGAATCAGGGAAGAACAGCTTGTCCACCTTGCCGAAACTCATCACCGCCAGCACCAGCAGTCCCACCATGGCGCCAAGAAACAGCACCCGCTGGCGCAATACCAGCTTGAGAATTTTGCGGAACAGCACAAACATCTTGCCGTTATAGCCGTCGTCATCGGCATCACTCGGCGGCGGTGCCGCCAGCATATCGATACATTTGATCGGCGTCAGGGTCATGGAGATCACCCAGCTGAGCATCAGCGAGATCCCCACCACCATAAACAGCGACTGACAATACTCGCCGGTACTGTCGGGCGAACCACCGATGGGATAAAACGCCATAACAGCGATAATGGTGGCGCCCAGCAGCGGCATGGCCGGCTTGCCGGCCGCCTCAATAGCCGCTTCTTCCTCACTTTTGCCACCCTGACGCATCATCACGTAGTTATCGGCGACAACAATGGAATTATCCACCATCATCCCCAAAGCGATAACCAACGCCCCCAACGACATCCGTTGCAGGTCTATTCCCATCATGGCCATAATGATGAATGTTGCCAGAATAGTGAGCAGCAGGTCGGCGCCGATGAGAATCCCCATGCGCCAGCCCATGGACAACGCCAGCACCACCAGCACGATAAGCACCGCCTCGGCCAGATTGACAAAGAAGCCGGAGATCGATTCGTTGACCACGTCGGACATCCAGTGCACTTTGTGCAAATCCAGCCCGACGGGCAAATCGTCTTCCAGCTCGGCAATCCGCTTGTCCACCGCTTTACCGACATCGACTACATTGACGCCGGGGATATTGGTAATGGCAATGGCCAGTGCCGGTTTGCCGTTCATGCGCATGATCTGGCTGGGCGGGTCCTGATAACCACGTTTCACCTCACCCAGGTCGCGCACGCGCAGTAATTCATCACGACTCAGCGGCCGCCCCCGTTCCAGCGCCTGGAGACTGTCCACCAGCGATGGTGTAATGACAATCTTGCCGATATCTTCAGCCGACTGGAACTCACCGGTGGGATGAATATTCAACCGTTTTTCGCGCAGACTGACACTACCGGCATCCACCACCACATTCTGCTGCGCCAGCGCCTGATCCAGACTGGCCTCACTCAAGCCCACCTGAGACAGTTGCGTTTCGGAGGTTTCCAGATAGATAACCTTTTTCTGCACCCCCCAGAATTCCACCCGCGCCACACCGGGAACCAGACTGAGTTCCTTTCTGAGATCCTTGGCCGCATCTTCCATTTCGGCATAACTGAACCCGTCGCCGGTAAGCGCCAGCAGCAGGCCGTACACATCGCCGAAATCATCGTTGATCACAGGGCGACCGGCACCGGGCGGCAACTTACTCTCCACCTCACGCACCTTACGACGCATTTCATCCCATACCTGCGGCAAACGATCGGCCCAGTACTGGGTTTTGATATTGACCCAGATTTGCGAATAACCCGGCGCAGAAAACGACTTGAGATAGTCCAGCTGTTTAAGCTGCTGCAGTGCCAGTTCAATTTTATCGGTAACTTCCTGCTCCACTTCCTCCGCCGTGGCACCGGGATAAGTGGTGACAATCACCGCCGTTTTTATGCTGAACGCAGGATCCTCAAGTTGTCCGAGTTGTAAAAAACTGGCGATACCGCCAACCACGAGTAAAAAGGTGACGAAATACATCAACGCCTTTTTTTCGATGGCAATTTTTGCAAGATTCACGTTATTACCTCCACACGCGCTTACTTGAGGATCTTGATCTGCTGACCTTCAACCAGAGTGTTCACACCAGCAGTGGCAATATAATCGCCCTCTTTCAGACCGGTAACCAGAATGCCGGTGTCAGTGAGATCGCCCAGCTCCACTTTGTGGCGATGAACGGTGTTATTATTGCGATCGATTAGCCACACAAACGATCCCTTCTGTTCATCGGAAAACACTGCTACCACCGGAACCTCCACTGCCCCTTTATTGCCCTTTTTGGCCAGGGCGGCGATGGAATCGCGATCGGCGCGCGCCTTGCCTGCCATACCGGAAAGAACCCGGAAATGTTGCGGCTGATGCATAATCAAGGTTACGGCATAAGTACGGGTGATTTTGGAGGCTTCCTTGCTCACCTCTTTGATGGTTGCCAGCAGCTCTTCGTCGGGATAGGCGTCAAAAACCACATAAGCCCGCTTCACCTGGGAAATATAGCGCATCAGACTCTCGGGCAGCTGCAGGGTGAATTCCACCTGGCTGTCATCCACCAGGCGGACGATCTTTTCCATGGCTTTTACATCTTCAAAGTTTTCAACAAACTTCTCTACCACGGTACCCTTGAACGGCGCCTTAAGCACGGTGTAACCCAGGGTGTCCTTGGCGCGCTGTACCGCCGCCTGCGCCGAATTAAGCTGAGCCTTGGCACTGAGCATCTGACCGCGACGGCTGTCTACCATGGACTGACTTACCGCCCCCGGATCCTGCTTGCGAATATCGGCCACCCGCTTGTATTCGGTGCTGGCCAGTTCAAAAGCGGCCTGAGCCCGGCGCATCTGCGCCAGCGCATGATCCAGCGCCACCTGGTAATCGCGCGGATCGAGACGGGCAAGGAGATCGCCGGGATTCATCTCATCACCCAGATCGACAGGCAACGCCTCCAGCGTACCAGCTACCCGAAAGGCCAGATTGGCTTCCCGGAACCCTTTGGCCTTACCCGGAAACCAGCGACTGATGAAGGCATCGGTACTGCCTATGCGCATCGCCTTTACCGGTCGGGGAACAGTCTCCGGCAGTTCTTCCTTGGAACAGCCACCCAGCAACAATGCCGGCAGCAGAAGGGAAATCAGCAGCAATAATCCTTTTTTCATCGTCTCACCCGTTTGTATGCAATTAACAACGTATCTTCGGTTTGATTTACGCAACTATTGTCTGGCCGTTTCGACAGACGGCTCAATACGGTTCTGCTGTTTAAGCAGATCACCCCAGTCGGTGCGTTCTTCCATGGCAGCAGCGGTTTCCGACGCGACAAACGGCTGACCGCGGCGCAGTTGCCAGCCGCCGCCGAGAGCCTTGTAAACCCGCACCATGCTGATGGATTCATCTCCACGAATCGCGCTAAGCTTGTCCTGGGCACTGCTGAGATAACGCAACGCATCGAGCACGCGCTGAAAATCGACTAGGCCTTCGCGATACTGCAACAGCGCCAGATCCACTGAGCGCTGGGCAGCTTTTTCAGCCTGGCGCAGATACACCAGGCGCTGGCGATCATTCACTAATCCGGCTAAAGCGTCCTCAACATCCTGTGCAGCGCGCAGCACCGTATTCTGGTAATTGATCAGCAACTGCTGTAACCGCGCATCCTGCATCCGCACCTGGTTTTTTATCCGGCCATAGTTGAAGATATCCCAGCTTACCGCCGGTCCGGCAAAATATTCCAGACTGTTACCCTCAAACACATCGCCGATATTGCTGCCGCCGGTAGCACTAAGGGCGCTGTCGCTGGCGCGCAGACCAACTGAACCGAGCAGGGTAAAATGAGGATACAGATCGGCCTTGGCCACGCCCACCAGCGCACTCTGCGCCTTGGCCTGCAACTCGGCCTGACGCACATCGGGACGGCGGCGTAGCAACTCTGCCGGCATCCCCACAGCCACCTCAACCGGTGGTACAGGAATATCGCCACCACTGCCGAGGATGCGATCAATCTGCTGCGGCGGTTTGCCCAGCAGCACCGCCAGGCTGTTTTTTGCCTGACGCAGTGACGCTTTGAACGCAGGAATCACAGCCTGGGTGTTGGCAAGCAGATTGCGCGCCTGCTGCACATCCAGTTCGGTCACCAGACCACCTTTGAAGCGCGCTTCGCTGATACGTAAGGAACGCCGCTGAATGGCAACGTTAGCCTGAGCAACGCTGATCCGTTCTTCAAGGGTGCGTACCAAGATGTAAGTGCGAGCCACCTCAGCGGTAAGGGTCACCAGATAGCTGTCATATGCGGCCACAGCGGCGTTCATATTGGCATCGGTAGCCTGAACGCCACGACGAAACTTGCCCCAGAAATCCAGTTCCCATGCAGCATCAAAACCAACGGATCCATCGGTATAGTTCAAGTCGGCAGCGGCAGAGTTGGCCGCGTTCTCCGATATACCGACTGCGCCGAACCCGGCATTCAGCGATTGCTGCTGCGGATAGAGATTACCGGTAGCGATACCCAGACGCGCCCGCGCCTCGAGAATACGCAAGCCGGCCATCTGCAAATCGAGATTCTGACGGTAGGCTTCCTCTATCAGACTGTCCAGCAGCGGATCGTTAAACGCCTTCCACCACTGGCTGACTTGTTCCTCATCTGCCCGTATCGGTGTTGCCACGCTACCGCCATCAGCCTTATCCAGCGACGTCGCCCAGTGCTCCGCCACCGGAGCCTGAGGCCGCTGAAAATCGGGGCCGATCATGGCACACCCGCCGCTGAGCAACGACAACAGCAACGCCAGCAACGCTGAACGCAACCTTATCCCCCCGTTATTTCTCGCTTCAGCTCCTCCACTGACCATTTTCACACATCCCTCCAACCTGTAATAACTTCATTGCGACACCATGCTGCATGGCCATCATGGTCGGCGCACCGACACATGTGCGCCCTGCCTACTGCTCACGGCAATAGCACCGTTGCATCTGCGCCAGATAATTATCCAGCTCAGTGACACTGCTGAATACTTCCATACTCGGCAGAGCCTTAACGATATCGAATACTTTGCGAATCTGCGGCTGCAGATTGATCATCATCAGGGTTCCCCCCGCAGCTTTCATCCCTTTTTGTGCCATCACCACCACCCGTAAGCCGGCACTGCTGATGAATTCCAACAACTCAAGATCCAGTACCAGGCCAATAATGTCACTGTCCTGCAACAGCTTCCCTACCTCATCTTCCAGGTCGGTAGCGGTTTTGGCATCAAGGGAACCGGCTAAAGTCAAAACTACAACACCGGGTTTTTTCAACGACCTCGCAATACGGAGAGACATGATTTTTCACCTCATTTAAATGGACAGGGGGAAAATGATTGTCAAACTTTGATGCTCAATGTCAGCACATTCCGGCCACCCTCGCGCCGGTAACTCATATCATCCACCAGTTGTCGCGCCAGATAGATACCCATACCTCCTGTCTGACGCTCGTGCAGAGGAGAATCCAGATCTGGCGGAGTTGCCGTCAGCGGATCAAAGGCCATCGCGCTATCTTCCAATGTCGCCCGTACCGCATCGTCTGCAACATCCAGCGTAACAGTAATCACGTCACTCTGACCACCCGCATCGCTATGAGCAACAATGTTGACAAACATCTCCTCAACTGCGACTTTAAGATCATGCACAGCGACGGCAGAACAACGCTCCTGCGACAAAACGTCGAGAAAATCATGCACCGCACTGACGGCCGCGATACTTACCGGAAATGTCGCACAATATACAGTCATCGGCGCACAATCTGATAGCAGGCACAAATTAAAAATATCGTCACGCAACAGTGTCTTCCTGTGAGAATCGCAGAACAACGGGCGATAGTCAACAGGACAATTACCTTTTTTATTACCAATTTTGTTGTGATCATTTGCTTTCACAATACATTTGTTGTGTCCAGCTAGACAAAGTGCCAAGATTCTGTACAAATTCACCCGATCGATCTTGCCACTTCCGCATGCGCTCTACTACGCCGTCACCGCTTATTGACATGTTGCAAAGGAAACAGTCATGATTTTCCGTCGCAAGCTGACAATTATGCTTCTCGCTATTGCCTTGATCCCTCTTTCATTAAACACATTGGTAAGCCGGATAGTGCTACGCGATATTGAAGAACAACTCAGCAGCAGAACCCGCCTGGCCCTTGAACGGCGCACCACTGAGCATTTACAGGCGTTAGTCCACAATCAGGCATTGTTGCTGCAGCGCGACCGTGACTTTGTTGTTCAGGCGCTCACCTCCCAGGCACATGGTCTTAAGCAACTGATAAAGGCAGCAGCGCAACAACCAGCCGCAGACCGTATAAATGAACTGTTTAGTTCTGTGCGCAGTGCCCGAGTCGGGCTTTATTTGTGGCAGGCAGCAATATTTGCCGATGGCACACAGATAGTTCAGCCGCCGGACAGTGACATCGCAAGCGTTGCCTCCAACTGGCAGCAGGAAAACTTCACCGGTAGCGCCACTGTATGGAAATTGCTGCTGGTTGATGGTCAACTGCAGATAATTGCTGCACAGCCGATTTTCGATCGGCGGCGGCGCATAGTTGCGGTTACCGCCATGGCCATCCGTTACGAACGATTTTTTCGCGACTGGCAACTCGGAGCCCTGCAGCATCTTCATGGGCGAATATTCATCGTCAAACCGACAGTGAACACTTTCGGCACACCTGCTGCCATCGACTCCATAGTAGAAGTGGTCATGCCGCAGGAGAATCAGGACCGTGCGCTGCTGGCACAGCATGATTTTGCCACCAGCAGCGGTTTTACCACACTGCTGACGCACCTCGCCTCATCCGCCGCCGGCGCACTACGTGCCGATTTTGCCGACTCGGATTCGGTGTGGATCTATTCTGGAGTACACCATGCCGATGCATTCCCCCTGCTGATAATTCCCTATGACAGCGTTGTTGCCCCCGCCAGACAAGCGGCGGAATATGTGGAAGACCATTTCGCCACGGCCCTAAAACTTACAGCATTGCTGGCATTGGCGGTAATGGCGTGGGTATGCGTGAGTGCCTGGCGCCGCGCCCGTGCCGTAACTGAGCCACTGCAGCAACTAACAGCCGCAGCACATCATTTGGGCAGTGGAGACTTTTCCACCAGGGTGGACATTCGCAGCGGTGATGAATTTGAGCAACTCGGGGCAGCATTCAACCGTATAGGGCCGCAACTGCGAGAGCGCCAGGAGATCAAAGAGTCAATGGCGGCGGCACGCAATATCCAGCAATTAATCCTGCCCGACACCACACCGAACGCAGACAATTTTGACCTTGATTGCCTTATCCACTATTGCGACGAAACTGGCGGTGATTATTACGATTTTATTCCGGCGGCCAACAATCGCATTGCTTTGTGCGTCGGCGATGTGGTTGGTCATGGTATTGCCGCTGCCTTGCTCATGGCTTCATGTGCCGGAATCCTTAAATCCGCCATTGCCAACGGCAATGAGAATCTGGCGCACCTGTTGTCCAGCCTGAATACTTTTCTGGAAAACGATGTCGGCGATACCCGCTTTATGACCCTGTTCTGCGCCTTTCTTGATCCGGTCAACTGCACCCTGGAATGGACAAGTGCCGGTCACGGCCCGGTATTTCACTACAGCAGCGCCGACAACAGCGTAACAGAACTGGCAGTCAAGGCCGTGCCGCTGGGCATTCTGCCGCAACTGGATATTGACTGCACCGAGCAACTGCAGATGAACAATGGGGATATGCTTCTCGTCGGCACCGACGGCATCTGGGAGAGTTGCAACTCCTCAGGCGAGATGTTCGGCAGCGACCGGGTAGCCGAATTTCTCATTGCCCATGCAACCCTCAGCGCTGCATCATTCAATACCGCCCTGCTGGAAACGGTGGCACAATTCCGTGGCGATACCCGTCAGGAAGATGACATCACAGTCATGACGATAAAATGCTGTCCTACCGCCGACGTTCACAGAACGTAGTTAGTTCACCCAATCTGATCATTGGCACAATACGATAAATACTTTAAAAAACAGTAGCAGCAGCAGAGACAATGCCAGCGCTGAAAATTACCATCGGAACCAATATACTGGCGTACTTTCTAACAACCGTCGGCATTGTCGCCTGTTCGCTGATAGCGATACAATACTTTTCCCGCCTTGGTTGCGTATTCTGATGACAAATGAACCGGCGGTTCCATTTTAATATGTACCATTGATTCGCTGTTCAGGAAACGCGGACCACTTTGCAGCGGAATCGGTGGCCGGTTTACTCCGGAATACCCATGAACCAATGTATTTCCACATATTTTGCTGACGAGTCAGATCCATATCACCTGTGCATAAAAATATCTTGAACACAACAATCTAGATCACGTGGAGAGTAAACCACCGCTGTAAGCACTAAACAA
>JAMOOS010000111.1 GCA_027065245.1 Desulfuromonadaceae bacterium
ACCCACTATATCATAACCGGCACGTTAAATTGAGCCGTTTTCGCTTAAATTGAATTAACGGCATATCGGGCTAATTAGATAACACAGTAAGTTGTGTTGCTCTCCACGGCGGTGAAGGAGGTTAAACATTAAAACGCTTCCGGCAGAAGGTTAGAGGTGATAAATTGGTTTATATTATCTGATTTGGAGAGGATTTAGTTCATGGCCTTAACTTGCGGATGTTACCGTTTCAGTTGTCAACTGCTCGATACAGCTCGGTTGCCAACTTACAAAGGTTCCACTTTTCGCGGTGCTTTCGGTGCGGCACTCAAACGGGTAGTGTGTACCGTGCGCGAGCGTGAATGCGATGGCTGCCTGTTGCGCAGCCGGTGTATTTACGCCCTTACGTTCGAGTATTTCGCCGCCGGTAAAGGGGCGCGTATCGCCGCCCGTCCCCATCCCTATGTGATTGAACCACCGCTGCAAGCGCTCCACAACTATCAGCCGGGTGAGGCGTTCGATTTTACCCTGCTGCTGTTCGGCGAATTCAACAACTACCTTCCATACTATATCTACGCCTTTGAGCAGATGGGTAAAAGCGGTATCGGCGCTAAAGTAGATGGCCGCCGCGCCCGCTTTACGCTGCGCTGTGTAACTGTGGATGATCACTGTGTGTACAGCGGCGAACAGCGCCAGTTGCAGGAGGGCGATTTTTCCCGCCCGGTGGTGTTGCCGCCTGTGCCAGCACAGCCGGTGACCAAGCTCAAGCTGGAATGTGTCACCCCGCTGCGCCTTAAAACCGCCAACCGCTTCAAGGTTGATATCGATTTTACCACGCTGATAAAAGCCTCCATGCGTCGTGTTTCCTCTCTGTTTGCCGCTTACGCTGGTGGTGAGCCGCCCCTGGATTATCGCGGTCTGGCCGCCGCGTCCGCCGCAGTTGAGTGTGTAGAAAACAACCTGCGCTGGCACGACTGGAAACGCTATTCCAATCGTCACCAGCAGCAGATGCTTATGGGTGGCGTGGTAGGCGATATTACCTTTTGCGGCGAAATAACGCCGTTTATCCCCCTGCTGCAACTGGCAGCGCAGCTACACCTGGGCAAGCAGACTGCTTTTGGCCTGGGCCAGGTAATCTGTACCGATTTATCTGCTACCCCCCGTACCCAAGGAGAATGGATAGATGAACAAAAACGAGCGTGACCTGTTGATACTGGCGGCGCTGTTGCACGACATCGGCAAATTCTGCCAGCGTGCCGGGCGGCCCAAAAGCAGTGACGATGTGGGCTATTGCCCCATCGACAAGAGCAGCGGCAAACCGGGTTATCTCCATGTGCTGTACAGCGATTATTTTATCGAGAACGATCTGCCTCTGCCACCCGAGCTGGAAGGGCAGCGCAGCGCCCTGGCGCGGCTGGCCGCCAGCCACCACAAACCGGCACAGGACAGCCTGCCGGAACAGGCACTGTGCCAAGCCGACCGCTTGTCGGCGGGAGGCGATCGTAAAGGCGAGGAAGAAGCACGCGGCGATTACAAGAGTGCCCGGCTGCTGTCGATTTTTGAGCAGGTGCAGCTGGAACAGGAGAGGCCGTTCAGCGAGCTTGCCGCCGGTCGTTATCACGCCCTGGAACCGCTGGCCGTTGCTGGGGCGCCGCAGGATCTGGAACAGGCGCGTGGCGGCAATTACGCGCAGTTGTTTACCAAATTTACGGCGGCACTGGCTGATCTGCCCCTCAACCTGGGTGTGAATAGCTATATCGGCGCCCTCAACTCACTGCTGGAGGAATACACCTGGTGCATCCCCTCATCCACCTACAAATCGCTGCCGGATATCTCGCTGTACGATCACGCCACCACTACCGCCGCCTTGGCGCAGGTGCTGGCGCGCTACGCCGCCGCAACCGGTGTGCAGCCGGGGCAGAACGTTGAGATCGACAAAAAGTTTATGCTGCTCGGTGGCGATTTGTCCGGCATTCAAAGTTACATATTCAATCTGGATCGTTCCCATGGTAGCGGTGTCGCCAAGTTGTTTCGCGCCCGTTCGTTTTATCTGCAGGCGCTCACCCATGCCGTTATCCTAGAAATATGCCGACGTCTGGAAATCTCGCCCCTGGCGCGGGTGATGGACGCCGGGGGCCGTTTTCTGCTGTTGCTGCCGGCGCTGAAGGAGGTGCGCGAGCAACTGGCCGATTTTGAACTGGAACTGCAACGACAAATGTTCAACCGTTTTCAGGGGCGGTTAAGCCTTAATCTCGATTGGTCGGTATCCCTCACCGAGCACGATTTCAATATCAAGCGCCTGCGCGGATTTATAGACGCCGCCAACGACGCTCTTGAACAGCGTAAACTGAGTAAATTCCAGCGCCTGTTCGCCACCGGAATAAATCCGGTCATCGACCTTGACTATTCCGCCTACGCCGCTGGCGATTGCAGTATATGCCACAGTCACCCGGTGGATGAAGAAAGCAGCCGTCGTGTCGCTGCCGGAGGCGGAAACGAGGTGCAGTTGTGCCGGGAATGCGCAACGCAGATTACCGTTATAGGTACCAGGTTGCCCCGATGCCGCTATCTGCTATACAGCAGCGCGCCCGGTTCCGCCGCAGTGGAGCTGCTGTTCGGTTACCATTTAAGCCTGGAGGAACACTGTCCG
>JAMOOS010000112.1 GCA_027065245.1 Desulfuromonadaceae bacterium
GCGCCGGATTGCAGCGCGGTGACCAGATTTTGATGATCAATGATGTGAAAATCACATCGTGGTATGAGTTGCACAGCGTCATTCAGCAGATAGCCGATAAACCGGCGCGGTTCAAAGTGCGTCGAGCTGACAGTGTTGTGGAATTTACCATCACGCCGCAGCGCAGCGCCAGGCGTGATATGTGGCTTGTCGGCATTACACCGCTGCAGCAATTTGAGCTGAGGAAATATCCCTTTGCCGCTGCGGTAAAGACAGGTTTTAACCGCACCGGCGAGCTGGTGGCACTGACTCTGACATTCTTGCGCAAGATGGTTACCGGCCACGTGGCGGCAGACAATATCGGCGGTCCCATCATGGTGATGCAGATTGCCGGGCAGGCGGCGCAAACCGATTTTAGCACTGTGCTTACTGTGCTGGCCTTTTTGAGTATTCAGTTGGGAATTCTTAATCTGCTGCCTATTCCAGTGCTCGACGGCGGTCATCTGTTTTTCAATTTTGTCGAACTGCTGTGGCGGCGGCCAGTGTCGCTGCGGGCGCGTGAGGTGCTGCAGCAGATCGGTCTCGGCCTGCTGCTGATGCTGATGGGGCTGGCCTTTTACAACGATATTATGCGTATTTTCTTTACCGGACATTGATATGGACGAGGTGATTGTCGGCATAGATACCGCCACTGTGGCCGGTAGTGTAGCGCTGTACTGCGGCGGGAGAATTGTTGCCAGTTGCATGCTAAACGTGATCGGCGTCAGTCATTCCGCCTATATTCTCCGCCATATTGATCTGCTTCTGCGCGAGTGTGGCCTCGATACTGCTGCGCTGACTGCCTGCGCGGTGGTGACCGGGCCCGGCTCCTTTACCGGCCTGCGGGTGGGGATGGCTACGGCTCAGGGATTGGCCATCGGGCGCAACCTGCCTCTCATGCCGGTATCATCGCTGCAAACCATTGCCTATGCCTGTGGCCGCCGTGATATGCCGGTGTGCGCTGTTATAGATGCGCGTAAGCACGAGGTGTATGCGGCAGTGTATCGCTGGCAAGATAGCCTGCCGGTGCCGCAGGGGGAGGAGATGGTATTTCCTGCTGCCGCGTTGCGGGAATATATTGACTCTCCAACGCTGGTGGTTGGCAGCGGCGTGGCGGTGTATCGCCGTGAACTGCTCGACGCACTGGGTGATATGGCTCAGCTGGTCGATGATACCGATCACTGGTGCCTGGCTGCCGCTGCCATAAAACTGGCGCTGTGTCGGGGGAAAACGGTGGATTATACCGCGTTGCTGCCCGCTTATGTGCGCGCCAGCGATGCCGAGTTGCAGCGCCGTTCTGACAAATAGCATTTTTGCGTGTTGGGAACGTCGGCGTTGTTGACAACGCTCAATCCTTTAGTCTAATGTATACCATATTGCTTTTAAGTTCAGTGAACCCATCGCAGGAGGTGCTCTATGGAAGTAAGTCAGGATGTGCTATGCAGGATGTGTGAGAGTGATCCACGCTTTCTGAAACTTTACGAAGAACACCAGATTCTGGAAAAACAGCTTGAACAACTGGAGCGATACCCGTTCCTCACTGCCGAGCAGGAGGTTGAGCGGAAAAAAATTCAAAAAATGAAACTGGCCGGCAAAGACGAAATGAATCAGCTGCTCAAGGCAGCGTGCAATTCGTAAGTGGCGGCTTTTTGGTCTGATATAGATTAAAGAGAAGACGGGAATATTCAAGTATCGGTGTGAAAAGGGTTTGAGGCTTTCTCAAACCCTTTTTGTACATTTTACTGTGTGTTTGGTTGGTCGCAACATTTGTTTGATAGGGTGAAACATCTGTTGTGCGCCTGATGTTATTTATAAACTTTTCGTATGTAAATGGTGGATTTAATGTCAGAATATCGTTCAGCAAAATCTGTTAAAGGGCGCAATATGGCTGGTGCCAGGGCACTGTGGCAGGCCACGGGAATCAAAAGCGGCGATTTTGGCAAGCCGATTATTGCCGTAGTCAACTCGTTTACCCAGTTTGTCCCCGGTCATGTGCATCTAAAAGATATGGGACAATTGGTAGCGAGCCAGATTGAAAAACACGGCGGTATCGCCAAAGAGTTCAATACCATGGCCATCTGTGATGGTATCGCTATGGGCCATACCGGCATGCTGTACAGTTTGCCGTCGCGCGAGTTGATCGCCGATTGTGTGGAATATATGGCCAATGCTCATTGCGTCGATGCGCTGGTGTGTATCTCCAACTGCGACAAGGTTACGCCGGGAATGCTCATGGCCAGCATGCGCCTGAATATTCCGACAATCTTCGTAACCGGCGGCCCCATGGAGGCCGGTCAGGCGTGTCTGGACAATAAAGAAGTGGCGCTGGATCTGGTGGACGCCATGGTGGCGGCGGCCGATCCGACCATGGATGACGACAGTGTGGCGGTGTACGAGAGTGAAGCGTGCCCGACCTGCGGTTCCTGCTCCGGCATGTTTACCGCCAACTCCATGAACTGCCTTACCGAAGCGCTGGGGATGAGCCTGCCCGGCAACGGCAGCCTACTGGCTACCCACGCGTATCGCAAGGAGCTGTTTCTCGAAGCCGGTGAGCGTATCGTTGCCATGGCGCAGCGCTACTACAAGGATGGTGACAAGGCGGTGTTGCCCCGTTCCGTCGCTACCCGGCAGGCGTTCGAAAATGCCATGCGCCTTGATATCGCCATGGGCGGTTCCACCAATACGGTACTGCACCTGCTGGCGGTGGCCCACGAGGCGGAGGTTGATTTCACCATGGCCGATATCAATCGTCTCTCGCTGAGTACGCCGAATCTGTGTAAAGTGGCGCCGTCGGTGCCGTACTATCATATGGAAGATGTCCACCGCGCCGGTGGCATTTTTGCCATTTTAGCCGAGCTGGATCGCGCCGGGCTGATCAATCGCGCCGTGCCGACGGTGCACAGTGCCAGCATGGGCGAGGCCATTGACCGCTGGGATGTAATCACCAGTAACGATGCGGAAACCAGGCGGCGCTACACGGCGGCACCGGGGCGCAAACGCTGTCTTGAGGCGTTTGCCCAACAGCAGCAGTGGGAGCTCGACTGCGACCGTGCAAATGGCTGTATCCGTGATAAAGAACATGCCTACAGCCAAGACGGTGGGCTGGCGGTATTGTACGGCAATATCGCGCCCGATGGCTGTATCGTCAAAACCGCCGGAGTGGATGAATCGGTGTGGAAATTTGCCGGTCCGGCGTGTATTTTTGAAAGTCAGGAAGATGCTATTGACGGGATCCTTGGCGACAAGGTAAAGCCCGGCGATGTGGTGGTTATCCGTTACGAAGGTCCCAAAGGGGGGCCGGGGATGCAGGAGATGCTCTATCCCACCAGTTATCTCAAGTCGAAAGGTCTGGGCAAAAGTTGCGCCCTGATAACCGACGGGCGTTTTTCCGGCGGTACTTCCGGGTTGTCCATCGGCCATATCTCACCGGAAGCGGCGGAAGGCGGTGCGCTGGCGCTGGTGGAAGCCGGTGACACGATTGAGATCGATATCCCTAACCGCGTGTTGCGCGTGGCTGTGGCTGATGATGAACTGGAACGTCGCCGTCAGCTTATGCTGCAGCGCGGTGCAACGGCATGGCAGCCGCTGTCGCGTCAGCGCCAGGTGAGCCGGGCGTTGCAGACTTACGCCGCCACTACCACCAGTGCCGCTTCCGGGGCGGTGCGTGATTTAGAGCAGTTACGTAAATAGAGTTTGGGCATAAATAGAGTCGCTTTGGCTGGAGCGGCAGGAGGAGGGTGTAACATTGAAGAAAACAGGATCACAGATATTACTGGAGTGTTTGCGTCTGGAGGGCGTTGAAACGGTATTCGGCTATCCCGGCGGTACCGTTATCAATATTTACGACGATCTGATGGATTCCCCCATCAACCATATTCTTAACCGCCACGAGCAGGCGGCGGTGCATGCCGCCGACGCCTACGCCCGCGTTACCGGCAAGGTCGGCGTGGCTTTTGCCACCAGCGGCCCCGGTGCCACCAATACCGTTACCGGTTTGGCCACCGCCTATATGGATTCGATCCCCATGGTGGTTATCACCGGCCAGGTGCCGACGCCGCTTATCGGCAACGACGCCTTTCAGGAGGCGGACATGATCGGCATTACCCGCCCCATCACCAAGCACAACTACCTGGTGCGCGATGTCAAGGATCTGGCGCGCATCATCAAGCAGGCGTTTTACATCGCCCGCAGCGGTCGCCCCGGCCCGGTACTGGTGGATCTGCCCAAGGATGTGCAGATGTCATCGACTACCTTCGAGTATCCGGAGACGGTGGAGTTGCGCGGCTACAAGCCGACGGTTTCAGCCAATCCGCGCCAGCTCGACAAGGCGGTTAAATTGATTTTGGCGGCGCGCAAGCCGGTGGTGTATGTCGGCGGCGGTGCCACGTTGTCGGATATGTCTGATGAGCTGATGGAGTTTGTCGAAACCATCCAGGCGCCGGTAACCACCACGTTGATGGGGATGGCCAGTTTCCCCAATACGCATCCGCTTTCCATGGGGATGCTGGGGATGCACGGTACCTTCTACGCCAACATGGCGGTGACTGACTCTGACCTGCTCATCGCGCTGGGTGCCCGCTTTGACGACCGGGTTACCGGCAAGATTGCCACCTTTGCCCCTGACGCCAAGATCATCCATGTCGATGTCGATCCCACCTCTATTAAAAAGAACGTGCGCGTCGATGTACCGCTGGTGGGGATGTTGCAGGATGTGCTGCCGCGACTTACCGCTGGTTTGCAGAAGCACGGCGACGAACTGCGTGAGGTGATTGCCGCTACCGCAGGCTGGCGCCAGCAGATTGTCACCTGGCGTGAGGAGCATCCCATCAGTTACAAGCAGACCAAAAACACCATCAAGCCGCAGTATGTTATCGAAAAACTGCGCGAGCTCACCGATGATGATGCCATTATCGCCACCGAGGTCGGTCAGCATCAGATGTGGACGGCACAGTTCTTCGATTTTATTCAGCCGCGTACCTTTGTCACTTCCGGCGGTCTGGGGACCATGGGTTATGGCCTGCCTGCCGCCCTGGGCGCTCAGGCGGCATTCCCCAAACGGCAGGTGATCGATATCTCCGGTGACGGTTCATTCCAGATGAATTCGCAGGAATTGGCGACCCTGGTGCAGTACCGGCTGCCGGTAAAGATTGTCATTCTCAACAATAATTTTCTCGGCATGGTGCGCCAGTGGCAGCAGTTGTTCTTCGACCGCCGCTACAGCCAGACCTGCATGGAGTTGCCGGTGGATTTTGTCAAGCTGGCCGAAGCCTACGGTGCCACCGGGCTGCGTGCCACCAGGCCGGACGAGGTGGAGCAGGTGATTCGCCAGGGGCTGGAGACACCGGGCCCGGTTATCATGGAGTTCAAAGTGGCGCGCGAGGAAAACGTGCTGCCCATGGTTCCGGCCGGTGCCGGTCTAAACGAGATGGTGCTGGCGTCGTAGTTGGCAAACGGTAATAGCAAAGAGAATATTTATCGGGTGCAGAGCGCTGCACCTGTTGAGGAGGACGTTGTATGAAACATACAATATCGGTACTGGTTGAAAATGAGTTTGGCGTGCTGCCGCGGGTGGCCGGGTTGTTCTCCGGGCGCGGATTTAATATCGACAGTCTGTCGGTGGCCCCCACCCTGGATCCCACCATCTCGCGCATGACCATTGTTACCCGTGGGGATAACCGCATTCTTGAGCAGATCAGCAAGCAGCTCAATAAACTCATCGATGTTATCAAGGTGATCGATTTTACCGAGCAGAATTTTGTCGAGCGCGAAATGGTGCTGGTTAAAGTTACCGCCGACGCCGAATATCGCGCCGAGGTGTTGCGTATCGCCGACATTTTTCGTGCCAACGTGGTCGATGTTACGGCGCGTTCCTATTCTATTGAAGCCACCGGCACTCCGGCCAAGCTGGACGCTCTTATTGAACTGCTGCGCCCGCTGGGGATCAAGGAACTGGTGCGTTCCGGGCCTATTGTGCTGGGGCGTGGGCCCAAAGCGTGGAAGAGCAGCGAGTAATCGGTTAAACAGCTCTTTTGTGCGGCGTGATTTTGTGCTATACCTATCGCATCTGTCCGGGTAGCGGATGAATCATGCCAGTGGCCTGAACTGACGTAATCAGATGTATGCCGACAGGGGACGAGAGATCGTCCCCTGTGTGGTTTGTACACTTATCTCCGAGGTTTGATAATGAAAAATCAGCATCAACCCATAGCTGTAGAAGGCTATCCGTTTATAGCCCTGTTTGCTTTTATAACCGTGGTGTTCGCCCTGCTGGGCTGGACGGTTATAACCCTGCTGTTTCTGGTGCTGACGCTGTTCAGCGTCTACTTCTTCCGCAATCCCGATCGCACCGTGCCGCTGGAAAAGGGGGCGGTGGTGTCGCCTGCCGACGGCAAGGTGGTGTTTGTCGGCACGGTGGAGGAAAATCGCCTGCTCAATTGCGAGATGATCAAGGTGAGTATCTTCATGTCGGTGTTCAACGTGCATGTCAACCGCGTGCCGTGTAGCGGCAAGGTGATAGACCAGTTCTACAACAAGGGGCAGTTTGTCAACGCCGCTCTGGACAAGGCCAGCTTGGAAAATGAGCAGGCCGGCATGTTGCTGGAGTGCGACAACGGCAAACCGCTGCTGGTGGTGCAGATCGCCGGACTTATCGCCCGCCGTATTGTCACCTATCCGGTTATCGGCGATGTACTGGAGCGCGGCCAGCGCTATGGTTTGATCCGTTTCGGTTCACGCCTCGATGTCTACCTGCCGACGGATTGCAAGGTGGAAGTCGAGCTGGGAGATCGCTGCGTGGCTGGTGAAACCATCATCGGATATCTGGCATGAGTTATCGCGACCGGCGGGAAAATCTGCGAAAAGGGGTGTACGTACTGCCCAATCTGGTGACTACCGGCAGTTTGTTTGCCGGTTTTTACGGTATTGTCGCCAGTATGAACGGCAAATACGATGTCGCCGCGTGGTTTATCCTCATCTCGGCGGTGTTTGACGCTCTGGACGGCAAAGTGGCGCGGCTTACCCATACCACCAGCCAGTTCGGTGTCGAGTACGATTCTCTTGCCGATTTGGTGGCTTTCGGCGTGGCACCGGCCATTCTCATGTACACCTGGGCGCTGCATCCATTCGGTAAGCTCGGCTGGCTGGCGGCGTTTCTGTATGTGGTGTGCGGCGCACTGCGCCTGGCGCGTTTCAATGTGCAGGTGGATACGGTGGAATCGAAGAACTTTGTCGGTCTGCCTATTCCGGCGGCGGCCAGTATGGTGGCGGCGTGTGTATTGCTGTTTTACCATTTGGGTGGCAGCGGTACCATCCGCATGGTGTCGGTGCTGGTGCTGATCTACGTATTGGCGGTGTTGATGGTGAGCAATGTCGCTTACTACTCGTTCAAGGACCCGGAGCTGCTCAAGCGCCGCCCCTTTGGCGTGCTGGTGAGTGCCATCGCCCTGATCATCGTCATAGTGGCGCAGCCGGAGGTGATGTTCTTTATCATCTTTCTTACCTATACCCTGTTCAGTCCGGTTCGTGCCATCCTGTCGTGGTGGCGTCGTCGGCGTGAACAGCGCGTTTCGGCGCAGTAAACCGGATGTGGCCGGGGCAAAAAAATGTTTTTTGCCCGATAATTTGTCAATTGAGCAATTGACTTGATGCGTGGACTTGTGTTTTAACATTAGGTCATAGTTTTTGAAAAGCTGTGAAGAGGAGTAGTAGACCCTTCACGCGTCGTTACAGAGAGTCGGCGGTTGCTGCGAGCCGATACGATGCTGGGTTGAACTCGCCTTGGAGCTGTGGACGTGAAGCGGTGCTGCCGTTAGCGTTTGCCGTGAGCCTGCGTAAAGGGTGGTAAATTGAGGGCCGTGCCGTTGGCGGGGCTGAAACAGGGTGGTACCGCGGAGCTTACAGGCCTCGCCCCTGACGGGGTGGGGCCTTTTTTGTATTCCGGCTGTCGGTAAGGAGGTGGTGATGTGGAATGTGACCTAGGTGACCTGGCCGTGGCGGCGGTTATGCCGCCGGTGGATAAACGGATTATGGGAATAACCAGCAGATCAAATCGTTCCGCTTCCTGCCCTGATGGCAGGGTGGAACCCTTTTAAGGAGAAACGACTATGAGTGAAAAGAGAAAAGTAATTATTTTTGACACCACCCTGCGCGACGGCGAACAGTCACCCGGCGCCAGCATGAATATCGATGAAAAACTGCGTATCGCCTACCAGCTTGAGAAGATGAATGTCGACGTTATCGAAGCTGGCTTTCCCATCGCCTCGGTGGGCGATTTTGAAGCGGTGAAAAAAGTTGCCCAGGTAATCAAGGGCCCGCAGATCGCCGGGCTGAGTCGCGCTAGCGACCAGGATATCGACCGCGCCTGGGAGGCGCTGCAATACGCCGGTGAGCGGGGACGTATCCATACCTTTATCGCCACCAGCGATATCCATATGAAGTACAAGCTGAAGATGAGCGAGGACGAAGTGGTGGCTGCCGCCGTGGCGGCGGTGAAACGCGCTGCCGGTTATACTCCCAATGTGGAGTTTTCCGCTGAGGACGCGGTGCGTACCCGCCTGCCGTTTCTGGCGCAGGTGGTGGAAGCGGTTATCGACGCTGGTGCCACCACGGTAAATATCCCCGATACCGTCGGTTATACCATGCCCAAGGAGTATTTTGAGATTATCAGCTACTTGCGCGAGAACGTTCCCAATATCGACAAGGCGGTAATCTCGGTGCATTGCCATAACGACCTCGGCCTGGCGGTGGCCAATTCCCTGGCCGCCATCGATGCCGGTGCCGGGCAGGTGGAGTGTACCATCAACGGTATAGGGGAGCGTGCCGGTAACTGCTCGCTGGAAGAGGTGGTGATGGGGTTGCGCACCCGTCAGGACATCATGCCCTATACCACCGACGTGGTTACCGAGCATATCTACGCCACCAGTCGTCTGCTTACCGCCATTACCGGTATTGCCGTGCAGCCCAACAAAGCCATTGTCGGTGCCAACGCCTTTGCCCACGAGGCCGGTATCCATCAACACGGAGTACTGATGGAGAAGTCGACCTATGAAATTATGACACCGGAGTCCATCGGTCTGAATAAAAACAAACTGGTACTTGGCAAGCACTCCGGTCGCCACGCGTTTAATCTGCGTCTGCAGGAGTTGGGCTACAATCTCGAAAAAGAAGATCTGCAACGGGCCTTTGAGCGCTTTAAGGACCTGGCCGACATCAAGAAGGAGATCTTTGACGAAGACCTGGTAGCCATTGTTGCCGACGAGATTATCCGGGTGCCGGAACGCTACAAGTTGCTGGAGATGAGTGTTACGTCCGGTTCTTTCGCCGCTCCTACCGCCACCGTGCAGATGGAGGTGGAGGACGAGGTGAAGAAAACCGCCCAGATCGGCGACGGGCCGGTTGACGCCACCTTCAAGGCGATAAAGGAACTGGTGGGTATCGATGCTCGCCTGCTGCATTTTTCTATCGGCGCCATCACCGGTGGTACCGATGCCCAGGGTGGTTGCAGCGTGCGTCTGGAGCTGGACGGGCGTGAACAGCTCGGTCAGGGGGCGCACCCCGATATTATCGTCGCCGCCGCCAAGGCGTATATTAACGCCCTCAACAAGCTTGCTTCACTGCAGAAGCGCACGACGGTCGATGTGTGATAAACGGGTAAATTGAATGAGTAAATAAACGGGGCGCTGTTCAGGCGTCCCGTTTTGCTGTATGGTAGAGCGCTGATAAACAGCTATCGGGCGTATAAAACTATATAAGGAACAGCAAGGAGAAATTATGGGACAGACTATAGCGGAAAAGATCTTTGACAGCCATCTGCGCGATGAGCCGTTCGCCGGTACCAAGGTGCTCAATCTCGACCGGGTGCTGTGTCACGAAATAACCACGCCGGTGGCCATTGCCGATCTGGAATGGCGCGGCAAGGACCGCGTGTTCGACAGCAGCAAAATCAAGGCGGTTATCGACCATGTTACCCCCTCTAAAGACAGCAAGACCGCCCTGCAGGCCAAGATGCTGCGCGACTGGGCGCGGCGGCACAAATTGCAGGATTTCTTCGATGTCGGTCAAAATGGTGTCTGCCATGCCCTGTTTCCGGAGAAAGGCTATATCCGCCCCGGTTTCACCGTCATCATGGGCGACAGTCACACCTGCACCCACGGTGCCTTTGGCGCATTTGCCGCCGGTGTCGGCACCACAGATCTGGAGGTGGGTATTCTTAAAGGGGTGTGCGCCTTCCGCGAACCGGCCACCATCCGCGTGAACCTCGAAGGAGCGCTGCCGCAGGGGGTGTACGCCAAGGATGTTATCCTGTATGTCATCGGTCAGCTGGGCGTCAACGGCGCCACCGACCGGGTGCTGGAGTTTGTCGGGCCGGTTGTGGACGCCATGACCATGGAGGCGCGCATGACCCTGTGCAACATGGCCATTGAGGCCGGTGGCACCTGCGGCATCTGTATGCCCGACATGGTTACCGTGAATTACCTGTGGCCGTTTATTCAGGATGATTACGCTTCCAAAGAGGCGGCGCTGGAAGATTTCAAACGCTGGCATTCCGATGCCGACGCCGACTACGATCAAGTGATCACCTTCGATCTTTCCAGCCTGGAGCCGCAGGTTACTTACGACTACAAGCCGGACTGTGTCAAACCGGTGGGGCAGATGGCCGGTACTGCCGTTGATCAGATCTACATCGGCACCTGCACCAATGGCCGCATTGAGGATTTGCGTATCGCCGCCGCTATTCTCAAGGGAAAAACCATCGCGCCGACAGTGCGCGGTATCGTATCGCCCGCCACACCGCGGATTTTCCGTACCGCGCTGGACGAAGGTATTATCCAGATCTTCATGGACGCCGGTTTTTGTGTGACCAACCCCACCTGCGGCGCCTGTCTGGGGATGAGCAACGGCGTTCTGGCAGAAGGGGAGGTGTGTGCCTCTACCAGTAACCGCAACTTTAACGGTCGCATGGGCAAAGGGGGGATGGTGCATCTCATGAGCCCGGCCACCGCCGCCGCCACCGCCGTTGCCGGTGTCATTACCGATGCGCGTACCATGTAACCTGAAGAGATATAAGGAAAATTACAGCTATGGAAAAAATATTCAAAGGTGCGGCGATCTTTCTCGACCGCAGTGATATCAATACCGACGAAATTATACCGGCAAAATATCTTACCGAGGTCACCAAGGAGGCGCTCAAGCCATATCTGCTGGAGGATCTCAAGCTGGACGGCTTCGATCCCAAAGGGGAAAAGCTGAAAAATGCCCGGGTGGTGGTGAGCCGCCAGAACTTTGGTTGCGGTTCTTCGCGTGAACATGCGCCGTGGGTGTTTGAGGTGAACGGCGTGCACACCATCATCGCCGAGAGCTACGCGCGTATTTTCCGCCAGAATATGTTTAACGGCGGTATGCTCGCCATTGAGTTGCCCAAGGCGGATATCGACGCGCTGTTTGCCATGGATGCTGAAGGTGATGTGAGCATTGCTGTAGATGTCGATGCCCAGGTGATTACCGCCCGTTGCGGCGCGGACGAACGTAAGTTTAATTTTGCCATCAGCGAGTTTGACAAGGCGCTGGTAAAGGCTGGCGGTTGGGTGGAGTTTGCCGACGCCCGCTACTGATAAAGCGTGATTATCTCACTGCCTGAGTCGCTTGTGACTCAGACAGTGAGTCGTTTATGGCACATAGTTTCCGTTTGCCACTGTGGTGACGGTGAAAAAAATTGACAACCGCCGCAGGCGGTTTTTATAGTGCCGCACATCGCCGGGCCGAAGCAACGCATCTGGGTGATGGCGGCTGATTCTTATCCAGTAAATATCAAGGAGGGACAGCGTGGCTGATAAAAATTTCAAGGTGGCAGTATTGCCCGGCGACGGTATCGGGCCGGAGGTGATGGCTGAGGCACTTAAGGTGCTGGACGCGGTGGAACAGAAGTACAACGTAACCTTCAGCCGGACTCACGCCAATGTTGGCGGTGCCGGTATCGACTTGGAAGGCAAGGCGTTGCCGCAGACCACCATCGACATCTGCAAGAGTTCCGACGCCATTTTGTTCGGCAGCGTCGGCGGGCCCAAGTGGGAATCTCTGCCGCCCGATGAGCAGCCGGAACGTGGCGCCTTGTTGCCGCTGCGTAAAATCTTCGGTCTGTTCTGTAACCTGCGTCCGGCAATTATTTTTCCGGCGCTTACCGGCAGCTCGTCGCTTAAAGAGGACGTGATCGGCGGTGGCTTTAACATTCTGGTCGTGCGTGAACTCACCGGCGGCATCTACTTTGCCGATCCCAAGGGGGTGGACGAAGTAGACGGCGTGCGCCGTGGTTTTGACACCATGCTGTATACCGAGCCGGAGATCGAGCGGATTACTCACGTGGCCTTTGACGTGGCGCGCAAGCGGGGCAAAAAAGTGTGCAGCATCGACAAAGCCAACGTGCTGTCTTCATCGGTGCTGTGGCGCGAAGTGGTAGAGCGGGTAGCCAAAGAATATCCCGACGTGGAGCTGTCGCACATGTATGTGGATAATGCCGCCATGCAACTGGTGCGCTGGCCCAAGCAGTTTGATGTGATGCTGTGCGGCAATATGTTCGGCGATATTATTTCCGACGAAGCGGCCATGCTTACCGGTTCCCTGGGGATGCTGCCGTCGGCATCGCTGGCTGAAGGTTCCTTCGGTATGTACGAGCCTTCCGGCGGCAGCGCGCCCGACATCGCCGGTCAGGGTATTGCCAATCCCATCGCCCAGATTCTGTCGGCGTCCATGATGCTGCGCTACTCCTTTGCCATGGGTGACGCTGCCGACGCTATCGACAAGGCGGTGGAAGCGGTACTCAACGCCGGTTACCGCACCGGCGATATTTACCAGGGCAGCGACGGCGAGAAAAAGGTCAACACCCGCGAGATGGGTGATGCGATAATCGCGGCGCTGTAAACGCCCGGCGCGGGCCGGTTGTTTTGCACGCCATTACATTCTTATTGATTTTTAGACAGGGGATACAACGATGAAAGTTGGATTTGTCGGTTGGCGTGGCATGGTTGGTTCGGTGCTGTTGCAGCGCATGCAACAGGAGAACGATTTTGACGGCATTGAGCCAGTGTTTTTTTCCACCTCGCAGGTAGGGGCAGACGCTCCTCTCAACGCGGGAACGCTGCAGGATGCCACCGATATCACTACCTTGAAACAACTGGACGCGGTTATCACCTGCCAGGGCGGCGATTACACCAAGCAGGTGCATCCGCAGCTGCGTGCCTCAGGCTGGAACGGCTACTGGATAGACGCCGCCAGCGCCCTGCGCATGGCTGACGATGCCGTAATCATCCTCGATCCGGTCAACCGCAAGGTGATCGACGCGGCGCTGGCCGCCGGTAAAAAGGATTTTATCGGCGGCAACTGCACCGTCAGCCTGATGCTGATGGCCATCGGCGGACTGTTCGAGGCCGGAGTGGTGGAGTGGGTTTCAGCCATGACTTATCAGGCCGCCTCCGGTGCCGGTGCACCCAACATGCGCGAACTGCTGGCGCAGATGGGGGTGCTTAACGCCGCAGTAGCCGATCTTCTCGCCGATCCGGCGGCGGCCATTCTCGATATCGACCGTAAGGTTACCGCCACCATGCGTTCCGATGCCATGCCGGTGGACGCCTTCGGTTATCCGCTGGCAGGCAGTGTGTTGCCGTGGATCGATCGCGAG
>JAMOOS010000113.1 GCA_027065245.1 Desulfuromonadaceae bacterium
TGCAAATTACTATTCAAATGAAAAACTGTTCCCGACGCTACCCACAGCGCCGTTACCCAGGATGTTACGCAACATGCTGCACCACTATATCCTGTTCCACTTTCAGCGTCAGGACGCTGGCATCGGATGACAAATCATACACGTCAAATGTGTGGCCGTTTTCGGTCACAGTGCCATGGGCAACCCAGTCGCCGCCGTCGCTATTTTGCAGGTTGACGCTGTCGCTACGATCACCAAGAATGGTCAACTCATTATCAGCATCGGTAATATCGATAAGGTCGTTGATACTCAAGCTGTCAATGGTGTGGTCGCCGTTTTGGCTAAGATCAATATTTTCGATATTGTCCAGTTTGGCAATGGCGGCAGCATCTATGGTTATGGAACCGCCGCTACTGAGAATCAGGGTGTCATTGCCGCTACCGCCATCGATGGTATCGGCACTATCGTAGGTGATAATATCATCGCCGCTACCGGCGTAGATGGTGTCAGCGCCGCCGCCACCGTCGATGGTGTCGTTACCGCTGTGACCATACAGGGTTTCAGCGTCAGCAGTGCCGGTAATAGTATCGTCACCACTTACTTTCTCCACCCTGATAACGGTGGAACTGTCCTCCGGCCTCGAGGTATCCACAACAGTGTTGCCACTGTCTACTTCTTGAGTAGCGATATGCACCCCGTAGTTGAAGTTTCCGGTTAAGTTATCGCCGATAACCACATGCAGACCGTCTATCTGCTCCTGAGTCAAGTTGCTGATGAGATAATCGCTAGTGTCAGCAGAATGCTCATCGGCGAGATGATGATAAACGCCGCCGCCGTCTTTCCAGTAGAATTGCACCGGCTCGTTAATATTATCGAATGTCACCTGATAATGTTCATCTCCCGGCGGCGTGCCAGGCACGGCGGAAGTGGCATTTTGTGAAGCCTCTACACTCTCCGCTTCCAGATCGACATGGATGTACTCGTCTTCGTTGCCGACGTTTGTATGCGTGGTGGTAATCGCGCCATCGGCAATTGGAGCAACCGTAACAGTGAAGCTATCACTGGTGGTTGACAACACCGTCATATCTTCTGTTTCGATAACCCGATTTTCCACCGCCAGGTTCATGGTACCGCTGTAATTCTGCGGCGGCAGCAGGTAGGCAACGGCCAGATCGCCCGGTGCCAGAGTCCAGGTGCCATCACCGTTATTGGTGCCAAGCAGTGTACCGCTGTTATCTTGAATAATGCTGCCTATAGGCAAGCCGGTAATGACAATGGCATGCAACTCCGAGCCGTCGTTGTCGGCGTTGGTTACATTTATATGTAACGGAACAGCATGGTCTTCGTTGGTGTTGACGTCAGTAGCACTGATGGTGTCGTGGATACCGTTGGGATCGCCAGTTTCATCAGCGGCATCAGGATCAGGAGTTACCGTTACCGTTATGGTTTGAGTTTGCTCGCTACTGGTATCGGTATGCTGGTCACCGCTGGCAAAATCAGTGCTATCGTGGGTGTGCGCCTTCACGACGATATCGTAGCTGCCGCTTTCTTGATCTGGCGCCTTGAAATAGACATCCTTCCAGGTGCCGCCGCCATTGTATTGGGCGGTGCCGTTATGTATCCTCACATCTATGTTCGTACTATTGATAGCAGTGCCATCAGCATAAACAAAGCTACCGTGGGCAATTGACATCTTGACCATGCCACTGCCAAGCCCTTCATAATAAACCTGCTCAGCCTGATCATTGCCGACACTATAACTGTCGGCTGATCCCGGCAAAAACTTCACCAAGGTCATGCTGTCCTCAATGATGGTGGTAGTCATGGCGCTGGCGTCAACGGTAAAATCATCAGCGACAGGCTGCACCTCTACATGAACATTGCCGCTACTACCGATTATAGCACTGTGATTAAAGGTGTCGGCAGTTTCAGTTGCCACCGCTTCAATGGTAAAATTAAAATCTCCGCTAAAATCGGCGGGCGATGTTATTTCCACCTTGCTCAAAGCATCATCAACAGTCATACCGTTGGGAACTGCAAACGTGTACGTTGTAGCTCCACCAGGATCGGTTATTTCTCGGACATGCACAGCGGCATCGGTGGATACGATGGTACTACCTGCAGCAAGATCACTAACCACAAATGATAGAACTTCACTGCCACTATCACTATCGTTAAGGTGGGTGCCGCCACCGTTTACCACCAGATTAAGAGCAAAGGATGTATCTTCACCAGGTTGCAATGTTGTCGCAACAATATCCAGAGAAGGATCCTGCGGTGTATGAGTGCCGCCACCACCGCCACCACCAGCGGTATCGGTTACATCAAAAGTGGTGGAAGCAATTTCCGTGTTGTTCTCAACGGCATACGCCTTGGCGATAAAGCTGGCAGTAGTATCATCGGGCATCTCTACCTGCAAGCCAGTCATATCAGCTGGAGTAAATTGCCACTGATTCGGCGCAATCTGTTCACCATGATTGAATACATAACTGGAACCCGGTGTATCAATGGTTATATAGTGACCCTCACTGCCGTCGCTGTCAGGATAGGTGACATTGATACTCACATCATGTGCATTACCAACTCCATCGGTGCCGGAAGCGGTAATTGTCGGCATATCGGCAACGCCCTCAAGGGTAACAGT
>JAMOOS010000114.1 GCA_027065245.1 Desulfuromonadaceae bacterium
AGCATGGCAACAAACTGCGACCAACGGGAAAACGAGCGGAATTTCTGCCCCACATGGTGCCTGTTGGCGAGGTGCTGAAATTCATGTCTCGGGAAAATTCGTACAATTTGAGAAAGAACAGTGCTACAATGTGCCATGGCTTTGGAACTCCTTGTATTCAATGTGTTTTTGTCGAAATCATTGTAACACAATCGGGTTCCAAAGCCTTCTATTTATTGATCAATTTGTGAGACAGTAGTGGAGTTAAACTAAAGCTACACGAATATCACGACCAACAGCTTGGGCAAATTTTTCAAGGGTAGATAAACGAATATCTGTTGCATGGTTCTCCATTCTGGAAATGACAGATTTACTGGTTTTAAGTTGCCGGGCAATCTGTTCTTGCGTCATACCGGCATCTATGCGGGCTTGCTTCAAAAGCATACCTAATTTGAATGTTTCGAACCGTTTATCGTAATCTTTCCAGAAATCGGGATCTTTTTGCATCCGTTGTTGTTTATATTTTTGCAAATCGCTCATAATAACCTCCTTGAAAAATAGTCTTTTTTCCGTTGCTCGGCTATTTTAATTTCTTTTTTGGGAATCTTTTGAGTTTTTTTGGTGAAAGCATGATTCAGTACAATCAGGTCATTACCATCAAAAAACCCTAATAAACGAAAAATGTTGCTTGCATATCGAATTCGCACCTCCCAAAGGTCAGTCGATTCAAGCTTTTTAAAAAATTTGCGGGGTACAATGTCAATAGTCTCTATTAAATCAAGTACAAAGAAAACCTTCTCAACTTGTTTATTGCTGAGAGATTCAAGGAAATCGGTAACCGGACATTTCCCATTTTCAAGATGATAGAAAATTATTTTTCTCATACAGCAAAGTTAGCATATTTGCTAACAAAGGGCAAGTGTTACAGCTTAACAGGTTGAAATTATAGGCACTTAAAGACATATATAACGCCCATGCAATTGTGCTTTTCTTTTGTTTCCATCTTATGCCACACTCTCCTTATGCCAAGACTCAAGACAGGCTCGCATAGACGCTCCCGGTGCGCTTCGTCACATTATCTGCCGGGGAATTGAGCGCCGCACAATTTTTGAAGATGACCGTGACCGTGATGACTTTGTTGGTCGCTTGTCGACTCTTTTGCCGCAGACGGCGTCCCGCTGTTACGCCTAGACATGACGGGAGCTGGGCGTATTGCCTATTCATTTCATTTGGATGCCATCGTTTGCGCGGGCAGGGAATATCGCCTCATTTTCGCACATCACCATCATTTCCTTAAAATCCGCCATCCCGTAGGGGTGTATGGCAATGCACCCTTGTAAAACGACCAGATTGGCGCAACTCAGCCTGCGGTAAGCCGTGCGGTTGAGCGAGGACGGGGGATTGCGGGCGAGGTTGGTATCAGGCTTTCAAAACAAAAAGCATAATTGCATGGGCGTCCCCCCCCCATGGGCGTCCCCCCCCACCCGT
Source organism: Desulfuromonadaceae bacterium (assembly GCA_027065245.1). Lineage (GTDB taxonomy): Bacteria > Desulfobacterota > Desulfuromonadia > Desulfuromonadales > Desulfuromonadaceae > Desulfuromonas. The sequence goes on from JAMOOS010000114.1 coordinate 1,468, forward strand.
GTTCAACGGTAACCGGACAACGCTACAACATCAAGACGTTGCAGCCAACACAACTGCCAGCGGAGAACAACTTGCACAATTACATGCGCCGGAACCTCTCCAGCAGGCGGCGGCAGGCGGCGCCGGGGGTGGTGATGCCGTCGAGTACCGCCTGTTCCACCTGGGGCAGGATTGCGGCAACGTTTTTATCGTTGATGAACAGCTCTTTCAGGCTGTCGTGCAGCAGGGCCCACATCCACTGGCGCGCCTGCTGGCGGCGGCGTTCGTCAAATTCGCCGCTGGCACGCATGGCGTCGCGGTAATCGCACAGCATCTGCCACACGGCGTCGATGCCGTCGTTGTTCAGGGCGCTGCAGGTGAGTACCGGTACAGTCCAGTTGTTGCTGCGTGGCCGCAAAATGTGCAGGGCGTTGAGATATTGCTGGCGGGCGATGTTGGCGCGCGCTACGTTGTCGCCGTCGGCCTTGTTGATAACGATGGCGTCGGCGATCTCCATCACCCCTTTTTTTATCCCCTGCAGTTCATCACCGGCGCCGGAGAGCTGCAGCAGCAGGAAAAAATCGACCATGGAAGCCACGGTGATCTCCGATTGGCCGACACCAACGGTTTCCACAATAATAATATCGTAGCCAGCCGCTTCGCACAGCAGCATGGTTTCGCGCGTTTTGCGCGCCACGCCACCCAATGATTCCCCCGCTGGCGAGGGGCGGATGAAGGCGTTGGGATCGCGGGCCAGGTCTTCCATGCGGGTCTTGTCGCCCAGAATGCTGCCGCCTGAGAGCTGGGATGATGGATCTACCGCCAGTACCGCTACCTTGTGTCCGGACGCGGTGAGATTGCCGCCGAAGGCCTCGATAAAGGTGCTTTTGCCAGCGCCGGGAACGCCGGAGATACCGATACGCAGACTGGCGCCGGTGTGGGGCAACAGGGTTTCCAGCAGGATTCCGGCGGCCTGAATATGCTCCGGTTTGCGGCTTTCGATGAGGGTTATCCCCTTGGCCAGCGCGCGCAATTGTCCGGCGCGGATGGCGGTGGCGAGTTGTTCAATATCCATGCGCTGCGTACCTTGTGACAGAAAAGCGGCGGCGGAAATTTGTCCTCCGCCGCCGTCGGTTTGAATCAGCGTTTTTCGATAATCGCTTCCAGCGTCTCCCGTGCCGATTTAGTTATCGGCGTGCCGGGACCGAAGATGCGTGCCGCTCCTGAAGCGTAGAGGGCATCGTAGTCCTGACGCGGAATAACCCCGCCGCAGACGATGACAATGTCATCGGCGCCGAGTTTTTTCAGCTCCTCGGCCAGTTGCGGTACCAGCGTCTTGTGGCCCGCCGCCAGGCTGGAAACCCCTACCACATGCACGTCGTTTTCCACCGCCATCTTGGCTGCTTCTTCCGGGGTTTGGAACAGCGGGCCGACATCGACGTCGAAGCCTGCATCGGCGTAGGCACTGGCCACCACCTTGGCACCGCGATCGTGACCGTCCTGGCCCATCTTGGCGATGAGAATACGTGGCCGCCGCCCTTCCTGCTCGGCAAACTCGGCGATGGATTTTTTTACCGCAGCAAAATCGTCGTCCTGATCACACACCGATGCGTACGCTCCCGAAACCAGTTTAATCTCCGCCTTGTGGCGGCCAAATACCTTCTCCATGGCGTCGGAGATTTCACCGACAGAGGCGCGCAGCCGCGCCGCTTCCACACACAGTCCGAGGAGATTGGTATCGCTATTTTCGCTCGCTTTGGTGATGGCGTCAAGGGCCGCCTGACATGCCGCCTCGTCACGTTCGGCGCGCATCTTGTTGAGACGCTCAATTTGCGACTTACGTACGGCGGTATTGTCGATATCGAGTACCTCAATGGGTTCCTCTTCTGCCAGCTGGTACTTGTTGACGCCGACAATTACATCGCGGCCGCTGTCGATGGCCGCCTGTTTCTTGGCCGCCGATTCCTCGATGCGCAGCTTGGGCATCCCCGACTCGATGGCCTTGGTCATGCCGCCGAGATCTTCGATCTCCTTGAGAATCTTGCGCGCTTCGTCGATGAGAGCGCCGGTGAGGTTTTCCACATAGTAGGAACCGGCCAGCGGATCGACAACATTGGTGATACCGGTCTCCTCCTGCAGTACCAACTGGGTGTTGCGGGCAATGCGTGCCGAATGGTCGGTGGGCAGGGCAATGGCCTCGTCCAGGGCGTTGGTGTGCAGCGACTGAGTGCCGCCCAGCACCGCCGCCAGCGCTTCCACCGTAGTGCGGATGACATTGTTGTACGGATCCTGCTCGGTAAGACTCCAGCCCGACGTCTGGCAGTGGGTGCGCAGCGCGCGCGACTTGGGATTTTTCGGATTGAATTGGGCCATCATCTCCGCCCACAGGTAGCGGGCGGCACGCAGCTTGGCAATCTCCATGAAAAAGTTCATGCCGATGGCGAAGAAGAACGACAGCCGCGGTGCAAAGGCGTCGATATCCAGCCCCTTGGCCAGCGCCGCCTTTACATATTCCAAACCGTCCGCCAAGGTAAACGCCAGCTCCAGAGCGTTGTTGGCACCGGCCTCCTGAATATGATAGCCGGAGATGGAGATGGAGTTGAACTTGGGCATGTGCAAACTGGTGTACTCGATAATATCGGAGATGATGCGCATGGACGGTTCGGGCGGATATATGTAGGTGTTGCGCACCATGAATTCTTTGAGGATATCGTTCTGAATGGTTCCGGCCAGCTTTTCCTGGCTCACTCCCGCCTCTGCCGCCGCAGCGATGTACATGGCCAGAATCGGCAGCACCGCGCCGTTCATGGTCATGGAGACCGAAACCTTGTCCAGCGGGATATCGCTGAAGAGGATCTTCATATCCTCGATGGAGTCGATGGCCACACCAGCTTTACCGACATCGCCCACCACGCGCGGGTGGTCAGAGTCGTAGCCGCGGTGGGTGGCCAGATCGAAGGCCACCGACAATCCCTGCTGCCCGGCAGCGAGGTTGCGCTTGTAAAAGGCGTTGGACTCTTCGGCAGTGGAAAACCCGGCGTACTGGCGCACTGTCCATGGTCGCCCGGCGTACATGGTAGCCACCGGCCCGCGCAGAAACGGCGGCAAGCCCGGCAGGGTGTCCAGATGCTCCAACCCGTCGAGATCTTCCGCCGTATATAGCGGCTTGACGCAGATTCCCTCGGGTGTATCCCACTTGAAACCGGATAAATCGTCGGTTTTCTTCTCTTTTTTGGCCTTGGCTTCCCAATCGGCCATGGTTGGCTTGTCGGACATGTAGTGATTTCCTTTCCGTGTAAAAAATTAACCCAGCAAACATGTTTTTAGCAGGAGTAAAATTTGTCGGTGCTGACGCTAACGCTTGCAGCTATCTATATCACCCGCGTCCGATTTTGCTACCCAGGTCGCAGAAGATAAAAAGCTTTTTTAAATTTGCTAAAAAGTTTTAGCGCGATGAAACATATCAGCTTGAGGGTTTCCTTGTCAAGAGTGATAACGGTGGTTGATATGGCTGCGTGTATACACTTTGATGCAGCTAAACAGGTAATTGTCCGCTGTTTTTATTGTTCTGCCGCGCTGATGCTCACAGCGGTGGAGCGAAAACCGCTCAAGGCAATTGATCCGCCTCTGGTGTGGATCATTTCTGTACCGGCACAGCGGCGTATGCAAGGGGAATTGCAACCTGAAAAGCGCTGATTTTGCCTGCGTGCAGCATCGTTTTAGCCTAACTTTATCGATGATAAAGGTTTTTATTGTTGATAAATAAATTGGTTGACATCCGCCGACATTTGGTCTATACCTTCGGTGGGAATAGAACCGTTTTTTATTTTGAGGTGTATCTTGGAATACAATATCGGGGCGAAGATTAAACAGTTACGCAAGCAGCGCAAATTGACGCTGCAGGCGGTGGCTACCGAGACCGGTTTTTCTCCGGCGCTGATTTCGCAGATAGAGAACAACAATGTCTCGCCGCCAATCGCCACCCTGTCCAAGCTGGCGCGCTTTTTCGATGTCAAGATCGGTCACTTTTTCGAGGAAGAGGAAGATGTGCGCCGTTTTGAGGTAGTGCGTGTCGGCGACCGGCGGGTAGTGAGCCGGGTTATTTCCAAGGCTGGCAAAGGGCACGGCTACACCTACGAGGCGCTGTCGGTACACAAGCTTAACAAAAGGATGGAGCCGTTCATCGTCACGGTGGCGGAGCGTAGCGAAGACGAGACTACCTACAACCACGACGGTGAGGAGTTTTTGCTGGTGCTCAGTGGCGTGGCTGAGGTGCTCCTCGATGATGAACGGATAAAGCTGGAGGAGGGCGATGCCGTCTACTTTGACTCTTCCATGCGTCACCGCCTGCTCTCCTATGATGGCAACGAGGTGCGGGTGCTGGCGATAGTGACCAGATAATCATGCGCGTGCAACACGATGCCCGGCAGGAGCAGCTTTCATGCGGAAGCGTCGCCGGGTATTGTTGTAACTGGGTATATAACAGGCAGATCAATGCAGTTTGTTTGTGCGGTGCGGCGGCGAGTTACTTGTGGCCGGCGTGTTGCTGTCTTAAATATAGTCTAACAAGGGGATAACTACGATGTCGAAGAACGTATGCAAGCCTTCATTGACCAATCCGCTGGTGGAGAAAAAAAACGTCGAGTTCACCATTCCCGGTGAAATCGCGGGCAAGACTGGTGGCTACGAAGAGGTGATGAAGGAAGGTCTTGAGCTGATTAATCGGCCGATTAAATCGGTGCCGGTGGCGCAAATTGAAAAACAGCACTTCAAACAGCGGATGACGGTGTGGGAGCGCATCAAGGTACTTACCCAGGAAGAGCCGAACATCCTGTTTCAAAACTGGGGTAAAAACCTCGACGGTGCCTCGCTGGTAACCGGTATTCTCAATATCGGCGGTCGTGATGTGGCACTGTACGGTCACGATTTTACCGTGCGCGCCGGTTCCATCGACGCCACCAACGGCAGTAAACTGGCCAAGCTGTTCACCATGGCCGGTGAAAAGGGGATTCCCGTCATTGGCATGAACGACTCTGCCGGGGCGTTTGTTCCCGCCGGTGTCGGTGGTCTGGACGGTTATGCCGAAGCATTTACCGCTTTGCGTAAAATCAGCGGCGTGGTTCCCAGCATCATGTGCATGTTCGGTTTCAATGCCGGTGGCGGCAGCTACCTGCCGCGCCAGGGTAGTTTTGTCATCCAGCCGGAAAACACCTTCTTTGGTCTCACCGGCCCCGGCGTGGTCAAGTCGGTACTGGGTGAAGATGTTACCCCCGACGACCTCGGCGGTCCCAAAGTACATGGTGCCACCGGTGTTGCCGATCTTACCGTCAGCGATGAAACCGCGGCGCTGCGTACCGCCCTGCATCTGCTCAGTTACATTCCCGACAACAACAGTGTACTGGCACCGTACCAAAAGACCAGCGATCCCCTCGACCGCAAGACCTGGGAGATCAATACTCTGTTGAAAAAAGCCTTCAACTCCCCCACCGGCTTCAATACTCCGGTGGATGTATCCATCATTATTCAGCAGATTTGTGACCACGGCGATTATTTTGAACTGCAACCGAAACGGGCGCGTGAGGTGGTTACCGCCTTTGGCCGTCTCGACGGCAATGTGGTCGGCTTCTGCGCCAACAACAGCGCCGTGGCTTCCGGCCAGATCGACTGCGACTCGGCGCTGAAGATAGCCCGCTTCGTCCGTTTCTGCAATATCTACAACATCCCCATTATCTTTATCGAGGATACCACCGGTTTCCTCCCCGGGCGCGAGCAGGAATCGCGCGGTATCGTTCAGGCGGGCCGTTCCATGCTCGACTCCATCGTCGATGTGCGTACCCCGCGCATTCTGCTGATTCTGCGTAACGCCTACGGCGGTGCCTATGCCTCCTACAACAACTATCCCACCGGTGCCGACCTGGTACTGGCGCTGCCCACTACCCGCCTGGCGGTTATGGGGCCGGCCGGCAAGGAGTTTGTCTATAAAAAGGAGCTGCGTGAACTGCGTGGCGCGGTGAAAGGGATGATTAAAAAAGGTACCGAGGAGCGGGTAGCCGCCGGTGCTGATTTTGATGAAGCTAAAAAAGAGGCGGAAAAAGAGGTTACCGCCTGGCTGATGGCCAAGGAAGCGGAATTGAACACCCGTTACGAAAAAGAGCTGATGAATCCGAAAGAGGGTTTGTCGCTCGGGTCTATCTCGTCGATTGTAATGCCGACGGATCTGCGCAAGGTACTGGGAGAGAACATGAACTTCCTGTTGCGCCACTACACCCCCGGCCCCATGCAGGCGGTTCAGCGCGAATTCCATTAATGTCAGGTATGGTTTGGTAAATTAAGGCAATTACCGACGAGATATATAACCCCCATGGAAGTGGAGATAAAGCCCATGGCACAGAAAAATGATTTGTACAGCAACAATCCGTTAATTCACCGCGACCGCCGCCTGAGCCAGTCCGATTCGGCGTGGGTGCGTTCGTTTTCCTGCGAAAACCTCAAACCCCTCATCGTCTGCCGCGGCCCGATCCGCAAAGAGGCGATGGACGTATACGACGAGATGGGGATTACCCATTACGGCATTCTGCTGTCGGAAAAAGATTCCATCGTCTATCCCAATGCCCTGTCGCCGGAGCTGCGCAAGCTTACCGACAACAGCCGCGTTCACCGGGTGCCCGATTACACCGGCGCCAGCAAAGAGGAGCGGGTTGAGCGCATTGGCCAGATTATCAACATCGCCAAGGATAACGGCTACGATTCCATCTTTGCCGGCTACGGTTTTATGGCCGAAGATGATGAGTTTGTCGCCGCCATTGAGGACGCCGGGCTGAAATTTATTGGTCCCTGCGCCGCTACTCAGCGCGCCGCCGGTAAAAAGGACGAGGCCAAACGCACCGCCTTGCAGGTGGATGTTTCGGTGACGCCAGGTATCGACAACGTAACTGCCCGCACCCTGGTAAAAAAATATCCCAGCCGCGATGCCCTGCTCAATCTGGCCAAGGCTGAAGGGCTGGAGTGCAGCGCCAGTGACGACGCGACCCTGGAAGAACTGGCCGACGAGATCCTCATGGCCGCCTACGCCAAAGGGATGGATCTGTTCTCGGTTGAGGAACTGTGCGCCCAGGTGGAGCAGGAATGCGTCGATATGTTCAGCAACTATCCCGGCGCCCGTATCCGCCTCAAAGCCATCGGTGGTGGCGGCGGCAAGGGGCAGCGGATCCTCGGCGCCTCGCTGCTGGGGATCAAGCAGCCTACCCCTGAGCAGATAAAGGAGGCGGCGGCTGAAGCACCGGCGCTGGTGCGCGAAATTCTCAACGAGGTTAAAACCACCGGCGTTGGCGACAACAAGAATATCCTCATCGAGCTCAACATTGAGCAGACCCGTCATAACGAGATTCAGTTGCTCGGCAACGGCGAGTGGGCTATTGCCCTGGGTGGTCGCGACTGCTCGTTGCAAATGCACGAACAGAAGTTGCTGGAAGTTTCCGTAACCCAGGAAGGGTTGCAACTGGAGATCGAAAAAGCCAAAGCTGCCGGCAACACTGTACAGGCAGCAGCGCTGGAGAGCGACCTGAAGGTACTCAAGCGGATGGAAGAGGAATCGGAGCGCTTTGGTAAAGCTGTTGGTCTCGATTCTGCTTCAACCTTTGAGTGCATCGTCGATGGCGATCGTCATTATTTCATGGAGGTGAACACCCGTATCCAGGTGGAACACCGGGTAACCGAGCTGGTTTACAGCCTCAAGTTTACCAATCCCGACGATGAAAACGATTTCTTCATCGTCGAATCGCTGGTGGAGGCCATGGCGTTGCTGGCCGAGCATAAAGAACGCCTGCCACGTCCGACCCGTGTCCCCCGCTTTAATGCTGCGGTGGAAGCGCGCCTCAATGCCACCGACGATTCCCTTTCGCCATCTGCCGGTGGTGTTATCCATAGCTGGAGTGATCCCATCGAAGGGGAGATTCGTGACGATCAGGGGATCTGCATCCGCAATCCCGATACCGGCCTGTTCATGCGCTACAATGTCTCCGGTGCCTACGATTCCAACATTGCCCTGTTGCTCACCAAGGGTGAAGATAGAGAAGACAGCTACAAGCAACTGGCGCGAGTGCTGCGCAGCACTGTGTTACGCGGTACTGATCTGGCCACCAACCTCAGCTTCCACTACGGACTGGTCAATTGGTTCAAAGCCAACAATGTAATGGCCAAGCCCACCACCCGCTTCGTGGTTCCCTACCTTACCATGGTGGGCAAACTCAAAGAGGAAGCTAATAATATTGATGTGGTGTTCGCCTTTTTGCAGATGAAGAAACACTACAAACAGCAGTACAAAGATGAGCCGGAAGTGGCGCGCGCGGTATCGGAGGTACTTGACCGTAAAGGCACCCTGCTCACCCGTCCCATGCAGCGGTTGCTTGACGACCCCCATTTGCTCTCCGGTTGGTTGAGCTGGAACAAAAAGAACTTCCGTATCGAAAATGGCAAAGTGGTGTGGCTGCGCAACCCGCTGGGCGTGTTGTACGAGACCTACATCTTCCTGCACATGGAATGGAATCCCAAGGCGCCGGCGGCAGAGGTTATCTGGTCGCACGATAACGAGCTGCTGCAGAACGCATTATCGTTCTACAAGGAGCTGCGCACCAAGCTGGGGCTGAAAAAGGAGCAGTTTGTCGAGCTTAACCGCATTCTCAGTTCCGACGAGCCGCAATTGGGTTACAGTGCCGAGAAATGGGCCGAAATTCAGTCGGCACACTTCGGCTTTGAAGTAGGCAACGAGCTGATGGGCTTACTGTTCATGATTGCAGAAAAGACCGGCTTCTACGAGTTGAAAGTGGAAGAGGATCTGGAGGTTACCATCCCCGATTACCTGCACGATACCGAATTGCAGGAGGCAATGAAAAAGGTGCTGGTACCGCCCCCGGCTACCAAGGCGGACGAGATTGTTACTCCCGGCGGCGGGATGTACTACGCTCAGGAGGCTCCCGGCATGCCCCCGTTTGTCACCAAGGGGATGCACTTCGAAAAGGGGCAGCCGCTGTTCATCCTGGAAGTAATGAAGATGTTCAACAAAGTGCCGGCACCGTTCTCCGGTACCATCGACGAAATTCTCATCGAAGGTGGCGACGGTACCATCGTTTCCAAGGGCCAGCCGCTGTTCAAGGTTACTCCGGACGAGAAGTTTGTCGAAGTCGACCCGGCCGAAGTGGAAAAACGCCGCCAGCAGACCACGGCGGAATGTCTGGCCGCAGTGCTGTAGTTAGCAGTAGTTGCAGACAAAAACAGGCAGGCTCCGCGTTGCGGGGCCTGCCTGTTTTGTAGTTGCGTATGCAGAAAAAACTACAGCGCTGGGCTACACGCCGGCGTAGTTGTAGTCATCCGCCTCCACCATCTCGGTGCTGGCTTGCATAAACGAGCAGTCCAGCGGCTCGGCCACAACTTCGGCAACACCGTGGTTTACCGACCAGGTGGTACCGCACACATCACACTCGATAATGTTTTCGCAGAATCCTTCGCCGCGCATGAACTGGTCAATGTTTTTGTTGCGTTGTTTGCAGACTGGGCATCTCATGGTTGTTCTCCTTTGCAGTTAACGCCCACACGGGGCAGAAATTATAGTTGGATGTCGCTGTGCGACGTGATGAAATGTATAGAACCACAGGATAAAAAGCAAGGGGTAAAAACGAAAAAACCTTTTTAAAACAATATGTTATGCCGCTTTGTTGTTTTGCGCACCATACCATGAGTTTGAAGTGAGACCACAGGTAAATTGCCACGCCGGTGGCGGTAGGGGATGGCTGCGTACAAGTATTTGAAATGACAGGAAAGTTTAAAAATAAACTATCTTTTTATAGTGGCAGTCAAAATCTGACATAGTTTGGCTAAAATTTTTTTTGCTGGCGGTCATTTTTTTTTGCAGCGCAGTTTTTTAAACCAATTTTTGGGCGGTCAGGGCGATGAATCTGCCGCCAGGGAGGATGTAATGGTAACAAAAATCAATCATATCGGGATTGCTGTCTCCAGTATTGCAGAAGCGGCACCGCTGTACGCTGCCACCTTTGCCATGCAGGATGACGGCGTGGAAGTGGTGGAAGAACAACAGGTGAAAGTTGCTTTTTTCGGTGTGGGTGAAAGCCGCATCGAGTTGCTGGAGCCTACCAGCGATCAATCACCGGTAGCTAAATTTCTGGAAAAAAACGGCCCGGGCGTGCATCATATAGCCTACGAGGTGGATGATCTGGAGCAACAATTGCTACAATTGCAGCAACAAGGAGTGCGCCTGATAGATAAAACACCCCGGCGCGGCGCTCATAATATGCTTATCGCCTTTCTGCATCCCAAGAGCAGCGGTGGTGTGTTGACGGAGTTGTGCCAAAAACCGAAGTAGGCAGTGGCGACAAACGCCGCTGGTAGCAGATAATGGAGGAATTTGTTGAAGCATAACAGCAGCGGCGCTGTCAGCGGAGTGGAACTGCTGGCTCCGGCGGGTAGTCTCGAGGCGTTTTTTGCCGCCATGGATGGCGGCGCCGACGCCGTTTACTGTGGATTGCAGGCCTTTTCGGCCCGCGCCAAGGCCAAAAATTTTTCCATCACCGATTTGGCGGGCATGTGTGCTTATGCTCACCAGCAACGGCGCAAACTGTTTGTTACCGTTAATACGCTGGTGCGTGAAGATGAACTGCCGCAGTTGATAGATGCGCTGGCGGCGGTAAGCGAAGCCGGTGCCGATGCGGTAATCGTACAGGATCTGGCGGTATGGCGGCTGGCACGCGAGCATTTTCCCCAGTTATCTCTGCACGCCTCTACCCAGATGACCATCCACAACAGTGCTGGTGCCCGGCAACTGGAGCAGATGGGGTTTGAGCGGGTGGTGCTGGCGCGCGAGCTGACTCTGGACGAGATCAGCAACATCCGCCGCAATTGTAACATCGAACTGGAACACTTTGTCCACGGCGCACTGTGTTTCTGTTTTTCCGGCCAATGTTATTTCTCTTCGTGGCTGGGAGGTAAAAGCGGTAATCGCGGTCGCTGTACGCAGCCGTGCCGACGGCGTTACAACTACCGAGGTCGCCACGGTTACTACTTTTCTCCCAACGATTTGTCAGCGCTGGAACTGCTGCCCACCCTGGCGCGTGCCGGGGTAAGCTGCTTCAAGATTGAAGGGCGGATGAAGAGCGCCGAGTACGTCCATCAGGTGGTTAAAGCGTACCGGCTGGTGCTGGACGGCGGCGGCGACGATAGCGCCGCGCGGATAAAGCAGGCGCGCGCCATGCTCAAAGATTCCTTTGGCCGCGCACCCACGCAGGGTTTTCTCGCCGGTGGACAGCCTGCCGATATGGCCACGCCGGGGATGCGCGGTGCCACCGGGCGCTATTTGGGCGAGGTGCGGCGCAACAGCAATGGTCGCCTCTATTTCAACAGCCGTGATCCCCTCCATATCGGCGATCGTATTCGCATACAACCGGGTAGCGACAAGGTTGGTACGGCGTTCACCATCAAGCAGTTGTGGGTCGGCAAACGGGCAGTAAAGAAAACCGCCGCCGGGCTGGTGGGAGTAAGCCACAGTTTCGGCAACCGTTTCAAGGCCAAAGACGCGGTATTTAAAGTCGCGTCGCAGCAGGCATTTTCCATCAGCGACAATGCCTGTAGACGCCGCTTGCAGCAGGTCAAAACGGCAACCTGCCCGCTGCGCCTCAATGTACGCCTGGACGATACCGTGCTGGAGTTGTGCGGTCGGGCTGCCGAGGTGGCGCTGCAGCGCAGCTATCAGGTAGAAGTTTATCCTGCCACCAACAACCCCCTGTCACAGCAGACACTGACCCAGGTGTTTGCCGCCACCGGACGCGCTCCATTTGAACTTGAGTTGTTGAATGTGGATGATCTGCCCGCCGTGGTGATTCCGCCCAAACGGCTCAAGGAGATCCGGCGCGACTTTTACGCGGAACTGGCGCAGATGGTTCATGCTGCGACAACGCAGACACTGGCAGAGCAGAAACAACGGGCACAGCAGGCACTGCTGCCTGCCGGAGACCCGCGTCCCCAACTGCAGGAAGTTACCGTAGCGGTGCGCGATATCCGTGAAATGCGCGCTCTGGATAATCACAATGTCGACCGGATTCTGGTACCAGTTACAGCGGCGGTGCTACATCGGCGCTGGCGTGCCACCACCCGGCAGTGCGGCGGCGTGGTGTGGGATCTGCCCTGGGTATGCTTTGA
>JAMOOS010000115.1 GCA_027065245.1 Desulfuromonadaceae bacterium
CCGTGCCGTGATAGACGCCTACTTTGCCGCGCACACTCAGGGCAGCCACGATAGTGCCGCCTTTATCCGGGTGCAGAACCTGTGGGACGATACCATGGCCGGGCGCGCCGCCGCTTACCTGCGGGCACACGGCGACAAGTGCCACCTGCTCATCTTTGCCGGTGGCAACCATATCCGCTACGGTTTCGGCATTCCGCGGCGGCTGTTTAAACAACTGCCCGTCAGCTATTGCCTCATCGGCAGCGAAGAGGTGGAAACTGCTCCCGGTGTCGAGCCGCGTACCATGGCTGTAACCCTGCCGCGGTTACCGCTGCTGCCGTGGCATTACCTGTATTACTGTCGTTACGAAGCCGCTCCGCCTCATCCGCAGATGGGCGTAATGCTGCATCAGGAGAAAAATGGCGTAACGGTGAAAAAAGTGCTGCCCGCAACCGTTGCCGCCGCTGCCGGAATAGAGCCGGGTGACATTATCACCGCCATCGACGGTATCACCCCCGCCAACACCAGCGCTGCCATCTACCTGATTCGCCACCATCGTGATAACAGCGGTAACCTGCAGCTTGAACTGCAGCGGGGCGGACGTAGCGTTTACGCCACGGTGGAATTACATGCACAGTGATTACAACTACATAAAATCGTGCCGCATGGTTACCCCGGCCAGCAGCCAGCGACCGGGCATGGGAGCGTCGCCGGCTTCGATGTATTCTTCGTCCAGCAAGTTGTTGCCTTCCACGTATATCTCAACGGCGTCGCTGGCGGCAAAGCCGAGGCGGGTATCGACAATCACGCTTGAGTCGCCGCACATCCGTTGTTCCACGCGTGCTTTTATCACGTGGGTAAGGCGCGGATGCCAGTCGCAGTAAAGGGTGGCGTGCAGTTGGTGGCGCAGGTTGTCGAGGGTGTATTTGGACTGCAGACCGCGATAGTCGGCGTCGTGATCGAGGTAAGTGTAATCGAGACTTACCCGGCCAATCTGAGGCAGTGCCGCCAGCGGCTGGCGGATATCAACGCCGACTTCAAATCCGCTGGTAGTAGTGCTGGTCAGGTTGCTGACCCGCCACGGGCTGGCACTGTCGCGGCGCAGCCAGTCGATGATGTCGTCACTTTCACGCCGGAATACGCTGATGTTGGCGCTGAGCCGTTTCTGGCGCCAGCGCAGGCCGGTTTCGTAGCTCCACGCTTTTTCCGGATCGAGATCGGCATCGCCGATGTTGGCGGGGGAGTTGTAGTACATCTCCACATAGGTGGGGATACGGAACGAGCGTGCCACCGAGGCGAACCAGCGCAGATGCGTGCTGATACGGTAGTTCATCTCCACCCCCGGCCAGTATTTCCAGCCCCAGTCGGAATAGTATACCGCCGACAGGCCGCCGCCCAGGCGCAAGTCTGGCAGCAGTTCGGTCTGCTGGTTGAGGAACAGGCTGCAGCTGCTGCGCTGATGATCGCCGAGGTTGGAGCTGTTTATCTTTTCGCGTTCGCCGCTGAGGCCGAAACTGGTATCGCCTAAGGCGGTGGTAATATCGGCGATAAAACCGCCGGAATATTTGTCGGTATCGGTATCATTGCTGTACCAGCGGCCGCCATAGCCGAATTTGTAGATATCGTTGTGGTGCTGGTAGACCAGTTGCGGTTTGATGGTGAGCTTGCCGGCGGTGAATTCGCTGCGGATGTAACTGAGCAGACTTTCGGTCTCCTCCTTCTGATGCGGTGAGTTGAAATAGAAGCGGCTGGCGCCGAATTTTTTGTCGCCAAAGCTTATCCCCACCTCGCTGGCGTGGCCGAATAGATCGCCGTGGCCGCTGTAGCTGATGTTTCTGTTGTTGAATCCGGTGGGTTCGTGTTGCTCAAAGCCGGAGGAATAACTCTGGGCGGCGCTGATGTTGTTGTGCCAGGAGGCGGTGGTGAAGGTGCCGCGCAGCGCACTGGCCTGATAGTTGAAATCGCCGCCTTCCAGCCGGGCGGAGACGGTGGGCGCACTGTCGCGGCGGGTGATGATGTTGATCACCCCGGCCATGGCGTTGGCACCATAGATACGCGCTCCCGGCCCCTTGATGATTTCGATCCGCTCTATGTCGGCGATTGCTACCGGAATATCCATGTTGTGATGGCCGGTCTGCGGATTGGCGCTGCTGATGCCGTTGACGAGGATCAGGGTCTGCTCGGTGCCGCCGCCGCGAATGCTTACATCGGCCTGGGAACCGCCAGCGCCGCGCTGGCGGACATCCACCCCGGCGGCGTATTCGAGCAGGTCGGCAACGCTGGCGGCCGGTGCGGCGGCGATATCGGCGCGGTCGATAACCGTTATCGACTGAGCGACATTATCGAGATGTTGTTCGCTGCGGTTGGCGGTAACCACCACCGGTCCAAGTTCAATATCATCTGTGGCCGGCTTGGCAGTGGCGGCGCTGGCAGTGTTTAACAGTGGTATCAGAAACAGTAAGGTGATAACAAACAATTTTTGATAGCGGTTCATGGGTAACATCCTGTGGCAGAATTTGGGCGGCAGATCACATGGTAAACCGCCGCTGTGTTTTTGGTTGACGCGCATAATAATTGGCGCCGGAAGGCTTGTCAACCGGCAGCTTTGCAAAAGTTTACTAAACTATTGCGGTGTATTGAATGGGCGGCGACGGATGATTGGGCTGTAAATATCTGATTTTTCGTGTTAGAATTTTTCGCTAATGGTGTATTTCGGTAGCTGGTGCAGCGCGATGAATCTGTGTAACCGCTTGTTTATTCAAGTGCTTTACCGGGATCGCCGCTGTTGGTTCTCGACAGATTACAGATCGGTCCAGGTGGAGGGCGTGGATGACACAGTTACACGACGACAATGAGTTGCTGGAAATGCTGCACCGGCGCAACAAGGAACTTGAAACGCTGGTGCAGATCGGCAAGACGCTGACCTCCACACTGGATATTGACGAACTGTCCAACCTGATCATTGAAAAAGGCAATCTGTTGCTCAATTCCAGTTCGTGGTCGTTGCTGCTGCTTGATGAGGAGAGTGGTGACCTGGTATTTGATGTGGTGGTATCCGAGGTGGCCGATGATATTCGCGGAATGCATCTGCCGGTGGGTAAGGGGATCGCTGGCTGGGTGGCGCAGAACCGTCAGGCGGTGTTGTGCCCCGATGTCACTCGCGACGAGCGTTTTTGTTCTGAGATAGATAACAGGGTTGGCTTCAATACCCACTCGGTGGTATGTGTGCCGGTGCAGTTTCAGGATGAGTTGCTCGGTGTGATGCAGCTTATTAACGGCCTAGACGACGAGCCGTTTGACGCCAATGATCTTACCCTGCTGTCGGCCATTGCCGACTATATCGCCATCGGTATCTCCAACGCGCGCAACTTCAGCCGCGTCAAGGAACTGGTGATTACTGATGATCTTACCGGCCTGTATAACGCCCGCCATTTCAACGATCTTATCGAGATCGAGATCCGCCGTGCCCAGCGTTTTGACGATAAGCTGTCGCTGGTGTTTGTCGATCTGGACTATTTCAAGCATGTCAACGATCAGCATGGTCACCTGGTGGGTAGTCGTATGCTGGCGGAGATCGGCAAGCTGTTCAAGAATCGTATCCGTTCGGTGGATTACGGTGCCCGTTACGGTGGCGACGAGTTTGTTTTTATTCTGCCGCAGACCGACAAGCAGGGTGCCTATGATCTGGTCAGCAACCTGCGCGATCTGGTGCGTTCCTATGTGCTTACCACCGAGGACGGCAAGCGGGTTAATGTTACCGCCAGTTTTGGTATCGCCTGTTATCCCGATGATGCCGATGACAAGCTGAGCCTGATCAGGGTGGCCGATAACATGATGTACAAGGTAAAAGAAACATCACGCGATGGTATCAAGGTGGCCGGGGTAGAAGATAATTCGGTGTTTGAATGCAAATAGCAGTTGTGGTAGCAAAATCTGGATAGATACACAAAAGCCCCTGAATTTACTCAAGGGCTTTTGGCTTTTATATGGAGCCGCTAACTGGAGTCGAACCAGCGACCTACGCATTACGAGTGCGTTGCTCTACCATCTGAGCTATAGCGGCGTAAAGGTGGAACGTATTTACCGCAAATGACTGGTGCTGTCAATTTTTTTGTCGGTGGTTAAGGTTGGGGTTTTTGTATGGAGATGGAACAGCTTTATCAGCGCACGTTGCAGGTGTGGGGCGAGCAGGCTCAGTATGATCAGGCGGCAGAAGAGTGTGCCGAATTAATTGCCGCCCTGCTGCATTACCGGCGTGCCAAGGTTAAAGAAGAGCAGGTTATCGACGAGTTGGCCGACGTGACACTGATGCTGGGGCAACTTAGCTGGATGTTTGGTGAGCACAAGGTTGCCGCGGCGGTAGCACGCAAGCGTAAAAAGCTTGACGCTTTGCTGACCGCCGCGGGTACTGCCGATGCCTGATTTTACCGTCCTGGCCATTGCCGTGGCCCTGGCTATGGACGCCTTTGCCGTCTCCATTGCTTCCGCTGCCGCCCTGCCTGAGCTTACCGGCGCGCGCCTGCTGCGGATGAGTGTCTGCTTTGGCGTGTTTCAGGGTGGTATGCCGCTGCTGGGTTACTTGCTGGGTGTGCGGGTGCAGGCGCTGGTATCCGCCTATGCCCACTGGCTGGCATTGCTGCTGCTGTGCGCCATCGGCGGTAAAATGATTTACGACAGTATGCAGGATGACGAACAGCGCCAGTTCCGCCGTGATCCCACCCGTGGCTGGCTGCTCATCTCCCTGGCGGTGGCCACCAGTATTGATGCCCTGGTCGTCGGCATTACCTTTGGCGTGTTAGCTCGTCCCATCGGTTACCCGGCGCTGGTGATTGGCGTGGTAACGCTGCTGTTCAGCGCCGCTGGCATGGTGCTCGGTCATCGCGCCGTAGCGCTGTGGGGACGGCGCGCCGAGGTGGCGGCAGGGTTGTTGCTGTGTCTTTTAGGGATTAAAATCGTGCTGGAACATGTTTGATGGCGGCGCAAAAAGTGCGCCCATCATACGTAGGAGAACCCATGCGTCTGCCACCACTGCAGGCGGGAATTTTGCTGCGCCGTTATCAGCGCTTTCTCGCCGATATTCAACTGCCGGACGGCAGCATCATCACCGCACATACGCCTAACACCGGCAGCATGAAACAGTGTGCCGTGGCCGGTTACCGGGTGATGCTGTCGCATAGCGATAATCCCAAACGCAAATATCCTCACACCCTGGAATTGATCGAAGTTAACGGTGCCTGGGTGGATATTAATACTCAGCGCAGTAACCGGGTGGTGGCGGAGGCGCTGGCTGGCGGAGTAGTGGACGATCTGGCCGGATACACTATCCATCCGGAGCGGAAGCTGGGCGAAAGCCGGATGGATTTTATGTTGCAGCGCGGTGAAAAACGCCTGTGGCTGGAGGTGAAGAACGTTACCCTCATGGGCAGCAGTGTGTGTGCCTGTTTTCCCGACGCGCCCACCGCGCGCGGGCGGCGCCATCTGCAGGAACTGCTGGCGGCGCAGCGGCGCGGCGATGGCGCTGCCATGGTATTTCTGGTGCAACGCGCCGAGGCACAGCTGTTTTCCCCCGCCGGTGATATCGATAGCGCCTACGCCGAACTGCTGCGCCAGGTATTGAGCGCCGGTGTGCAGGCCTATGCTCTGCGTACCGTTACCGACAGCTCTTTTACGCGGGTCGACCGGCGGATTCCGGTGGTGGTGTAACCTGTGCGCGCCGTCGGTCTGATAACCGAATATAATCCGTTTCACAATGGCCACCGTTACCACGTGGAGCAGGCGCGCCGGTGCAGCGGCGCCGAGGTGGTGGTGGCGGTGATGAGCGGCCATTTTGTTCAGCGCGGCGAGCCGGCATTGCTGGATAAATGGACGCGGGCGCAGATGGCGTTGCGCTGCGGCGTAGACGTGGTGGTGGAACTGCCCTTTGCCTGGGCATGTAACAGCGCGCCCCATTTTGCCCGCGGCGCAGTGACGGCGCTGGCGGCGTTTGCCCCCCATCTCGACTGCCTGTGTTTCGGCAGCGAAAGCGGTGATTTGGAACAGTTGCGCGCAGTGGCGCAGGCAGTTGACCGCCTGCCTGCAGCAAGCGGGCATTTGCGCTGCGGCTGTACCTTTCCCCGGCACCGCGCTACCGCCCTGGCGTTAACCGGTGCAGATGAACTGCTGCGCCAGCCCAACAATATTCTTGCCCTGGCCTATCTGCGCGCCATTGCCGAGTTGGCCGTGCCGCTGCGACCGCTTACCATTGCCCGCCGTGGCAGCGCCTACCATGATACCGCGCCCGGCGATACTGCCATCGCCAGTGCCACCGCCGTGCGCCGCCTGCTGGCCGACGCTGCCTCTGTTGCCGCTTATGTGCCGCCTGTTGTTTGTGACCTGCTGCATAACGCTGTCGCCGCCGGGTTGCTGTACGATGAGACGCGCTGGCTGCGCATGATCCAGCAGGCCTGTTTTACCCTGGCGCCGGGCGAGTTGTATCAGATAGATCGCGGCATGGCGCAGCGGATGCAGCGAGCGGCCTTTACTGCCGCCAGTCTGGAAGAGTTGACGGTGGCTGTGAAGGCGCGCCAGTTTACCCGCACCCGTATTCAACGCATGTTGTGTTACACCGTTGCCGCCCTGGATGCGCGGCAGACGGCGGCGCAGGTGCGGCAATTGCCCGCTTATCTGCATCTGCTTGGCACCACGGCGCGAGGCGAGGCGTTTTTGCGTTGTTGCCGCGATGACATGGCGCTGCCGCTGGTGGGTAACTATTCACGCGTCAACGCCATTCTCAATCGCCGTTACGGCAAAAGCGGCGCGGCGCGCCACCACGCCGACTGGCAGTTGCGTCTCGACGACCGCATGACCCGTCTCTACACCCTGCTGCTGCCCGGCTGGCAGGGTAAATCGCGGCAGTGGAATTACTACCGCCAGCCGTATCGCTGCTGATGGCGAAAGTTTACCGGCCAGTTATTTAAACTTGGAAGTAGGCCATGGTTGGGTTTCCCCATGGCATCTGAGCAGATTGGGCAGAAGGCAACGAAACCCGACAAGTTCCTTGACACATTTAATTCATGTTGCGATGATGCGCATATCATGCGCATGGAGGTTTTGATGGGAAATGCAGTTCGTAAACAATCTGCCAACTTGAGTATTAGGAGTGATCTTCTTTGCCGAGCCAGGCAGCAAAATATCAATTTGTCCCAAACTCTGGAAAATAGCCTGGAACAAATTTTGAAAGCTCGCGATCGGGAAGAGTGGCAGAAAGAAAACCAAAAGGCAATTGATGCCGCCAACCTCTATGTAGAATGTCATGGACTGTGGAGTGATGGCTTGAGGCAATTTTGATGGCAAAATACGATATATACAGCTCCACACATGGCAGTTCCGGTTATCTGATGGATCTGCAGGATGGGATTGTCGAAAATCTCTCAACGCGAGTGGTTGCGCCCCTTGTCCCAATTGACGAGATTCCCAACAGGATGAAAATACTTAATCCTGTAATTTGCGTTGCCGGAACAGAGTGTTTGTTACTGACTCACCTCCTGGCAGCTATTCCCGTATCGACACTCAAGATCAAAGTTGGGTCAGCTGCGGCGCAGAGGGATGAAATTATCGCCTCTCTTGATTTGCTGTTTACCGGTTTTTAGGCGATAGTTTCGGTTATTCCATTATCAGATTGGGCAGTTCGTCCACATCGTCTGCACGCGGCGGAAAGTGGGGGATAAGCAGCTCACCGCACTGTTCAATGGCGTGGCACAGGGCGGTGCAGGCGTCGCCGCTGCGCAAACCGGCGGTGATGGTGTCTACAATCTGCTGCCACTGCTGCTGTTTTACCACCGCGCTTATACCGTCGTCGGCCAGAACCCGCACCCGTCGCTCAAACAGGCATACCAGCAACAGTATGCCGGTAGCGTCGCGAGTGCGGTGCAGACCGTGGCGGGTGAACAGGGCGTATGCCTGCTGCTCGACCCGTGCCTCCATCTCGGCGCTGCTGATAACGGCGCGGTGCAGGGCTGGAATCAGTTTGAGCACTGCCATTACTGCGGTGTAACCGCCCAGCAGCAGAAGCGCCACCGCCCAGTATTCCAGTTGCGGCCACCACCACAGAGCGCCGGTGGCCACGGCCATGGCACTCATGGCAGCGGCGGTGACGGCGCTGGCGTGGTAGTCGTCGGCGCGCGGCAGGATGAGGGCGACAATTTCGCCGCTGGTGTGCGCTTCCACCGCCGCCACGGCATCCTTTATCCGCTGCTGCTGCTCTGCGCTAAAACTGATATGTGTTCCAGTAGTCATAATGTTGTCCGCCGTTTTCAGATAAATTAGTTACCAGCCACCGGAAGCGCCACCGCCACCGAAGCCGCCGCCGCCACCGCTGAAACCACCGCCGCCGAAGCCGCCGCCGCCACCGCCGAAGCCGCCCATTCCACCGAAGCCGCCAAACCAGAAAAGTGAGCGCCGCCGTCGCGGCAGAACGCCCAAAAGCAGAAACAGCACAATGGGCAGCCAACCCAGGGCGTGGCCTTTGCGATGTCTCTTGCCGCTGCCCTTGTACTGGCCGTGGACGGCATCGACAATGGCCATGGTGCCGGCGACAATGCCACCACTAAAATCGCCCTGCTTAAAACGCGGTACAATCTCGTTGTCGATGATGCGTCCGGCCAGCAGGTCGGTGAGCACTCCCTCCAGACCGTAGCCAACCTCGATGCGCACCTTGCGTTCCTGTTTGGCGATAAACAGCAGTACGCCGTTATCTTTACCTTCCTGCCCCAATCCCCACTGCTGGGCTGTAGCTATGGCGGCGCTGTCTATATCGTCGCCGTCAATATCCGGTACGGTTAAAATCACCACCTGGGTGGAGTCACTCTGCTCCAGCCGGGTGAGATACTGTTCCAGCTTGGCTTCGGTGGCAGCGGGAATCATGTCGGCGCTGTCGTTGACATGGCCGCGCAACGGCGGCGGCTCAAACGCCAGCGCCGGGCTTACCACGCATATCAGCAGCAGCGCCGCCAGCAGCAAGCGGCGCATCAGAATTTAACCTGTGGCGCCACTTCACTGCCGACAGCGGCCTTGAACGGCTCCTTGCGCTCCAGATGGAGCAGGAAATTGTTGGTCAGATTGGCCGGGAACGAGCGGATGGCGCTGTTGAATATCCGTACCGCCTCGTTGTAGCGCTGGCGCGCCACGTTGATGCGGTTCTCGGTGCCCTCCAGCTGATGTTGCAGATCGCGGAAGTTCTGGCTGGCTTTCAGGTCGGGATAGCGCTCCGCCACCAGCAGCAGGCGCGACAAGGCGCCGCTCATCTGTTGCTGGGCAGCGCTGAATTCACTCATCCGCTTGGGGTTGTTCAGATCTTTGGTGCTGATCTGTATCTGCCCCACCCTGGCGCGGGCGGCGGTGACGTTCTGCAGGGTTTCCTGCTCGTGTTTGGCGTAGGCTTTTACCGTCTCCACCAGGTTGGGAATCAGATCGGCACGGCGCTGATAGGTGGCCTCGACATCGGCCCAGGCCTTGAACACCGCCTCCTCTTTTTGCTGAATATCGTTGTAGCCGCACCCGGCCAGCAGCAGGGTGAGAAAAATAAGCAGGGCGTTACGTAACATTAGACAGCTCCTTTGCACTGTGTGATAATGATTGGTGCTACATCTCCATGTGCACGACTTGCTCCAATATAGGTGTCGCTGGCACAAAAGTAAACCGCAATCAGGCCGGAGCCGTGGCGGTGATTGACACGGTGGCAGGCCGAACGGGGAGGCGCGTATGCATGATTTTGACGCTGAGACTTATCAGGCGCAGCTGGAACAGCAACTGGCGCCGCGGCTTGCCGGCGCCGATGATGCCGCGCTTGTAGCGGTGGTAACCGATCTGGTGGCACAGTTGCAGCAGCGGCTGGATGCCTGTCTCGATGCGGAAGATTATCGCCGTATCGCTTGCGCGCCCGGTTGCGGCGCCTGTTGTGTGGTCAATGTAACTGTGCTGCGGCCCGAGGCTCTGGCCATTGCCGCCTGGCTGCGTGCCAATCGCGATTCTGCCGCCCTTGCCGAGCTGCGTCGGCGCATGGATGCCTTCATCATCGCCATCAGTGGTCTGGACGATGAGGAGCGTATCGCCATTCGCCGTAATTGCGTGTTTCTCGATGCTGGCGGCAGTTGCTCCATCTACCCGGTGCGTCCACTGCTGTGCCGCTCTATCACTTCTACCGATGCCGATGCCTGCCGTGATGCCCTGGTGCTGCCCGCCCTGGGGGAACAGCCAATGGTGATGATGAATCTGGTGCAGAAAAAGCTCTACGACAGCGCTTTTCGCGCTTTGGGCAACGTGTTGCAACGCTACGGCTGGCCCGGCAAAGGTCATGAACTAACGGCGGCGGTACGGGAGTTTTTATAGTGCTGCCAGTTATATAAATGGTATTTTATACTTGACGTAGTTTGTTGTGGGTGTGTTAATAAAGATATCTGTTGAATATTTTGCTTAATGCGTCTGTGTGCGCGTTCCGGTGGTTGACCATGATTCTACTTGCGGCGGATATTGGTGGAACTACCTCCCGTTTTTGCTGGCGGGATACCACCGCTGCTGCGCCCGCCGTTACTTGCTGTTATCCCAGCCGTAGGTTTTCTTCTTTTATCGATCTGCTCAAAACAGTTATTGCTGATCAGAAACTGGCGCGCATCGACTATGCCTGTTTCGGTTTGCCCGGCCCGGTGATCGATGCCGAAGTGAATCTCACCAACCTGCCGTGGCGGATATGCGCCTGCGATCTGGAACGACAGCTACCCATTGGCCAGGTAGAGCTGGTGAACGATTTTCAGGTGGCGGCCTACGGTGTTGAGCTGCTCGATGCCGGGCAGGTGCAGCTACTTCACCCCGGGCGCTGTGATCCAGCGGGAAACCGGCTGGTTATCGGTGCCGGCACCGGTTTGGGGGTGGCGCCGGTGTATCATCTTGGGCGTAATTTTTATCCGCAGCCTTCCGAGGGCGGGCATATCGACTTTGCCCCGGCAAATGCCGTGCAGCAGCAGTTGCTCGATTTTCTCCATCAGTGTCATCATCAGCATATCACCTACGAGGATATCCTTTCCGGAGACGGGGTGTGTTTCATCTACCGTTTTTGTTGCCACCGTAGTGGGCGATGCTTGCCGTCAGCACCTTTTGTCGCTGCCGATGTCCACGCTCTGGCCTGTGATGGAGACGAGGTTGCCGTCGAGGCGGTGCGGCTGTTTGTCAATATCTACGGCGAATTTGTCGGTAATGCGGCGCTGCTGTGGCCGGCGCGGGCCGGTATCTACCTGTGCGGCGGTATCGGTCTCAAATTCAGGCGCTGGATGAACAGCAGTGCTTTTGTCGACGGCTTTCTCAATCGTGATAAAATGCGCCCGGTGGTGGAGCAGATGCCGGTGTATCTGGTGCTGGACGAACTGCTGGGGCTTAGAGGGGCGCTGCTGCAGGCACAGCGGCGGGCAGCGGCGGAGGGCGTTTTTACTTTGAACTGAATTGCACTTGCAGGGGGACGGCATGAAAAACTATCCGCGTATTACTGAACTTACCCACACCACCCTGGCGCTGATTCTTGCCGGTGGAGAAGGAAGCCGCCTCAAGGATCTTACCCGCTGGCGCGCTAAACCGGCGGTGCCGTTCGGCGGCAAGTATCGCATCATCGATTTTGCCCTGTCTAACTGCGTTAATTCCGATATTCGCCATATTGCTATTCTAACCCAGTACAAATCCCATTCCCTTATCCGGCATATCCAGCGGGCATGGAATTTTATGCGCTACGAGATCGGCGAATTTGTCGAGTTGCTGCCGGCCCAGCAGCGGATAGATAAGCAGTGGTATCAGGGTACCGCCAACTCCCTGTATCAGAACCTCGATATTATCCGCCGCCACGATCCGCGCTATGTGCTGGTGCTTGGCGGCGACCACATCTACGCCATGGATTACCGCGACATGATCGAATGCCACGCCCGCAGCGGTGCCGATGTTACCATCGGTTGTGTGGAGGTGCCGGTGGAGGAAGCCAGCAGTTTTGGTGTAATGTCGGTGGACAGCGAGCTGCGCATCAACCGTTTCAGCGAAAAACCGTCCCGGCCTGAGGCCATGCCGGGTAAGCCGGACAAGGCTCTGGCGTCCATGGGGATCTACATCTTTTCGCCGGAATTTCTATTTAAAAAATTGATTGAAGATCAGGATAATCCCGCTTCCAGCAAGGATTTCGGCAAGGATATCATTCCGTCCATCATCGGCAACAGCCAGGTGATGGCCTATCCTTTTGTCGATGAAACCGGCGCTCCCGGTTACTGGCGCGATGTCGGCACCGTCTACTCGTATTGGAGCGCCAACATGGATCTGTGTTCCATCACGCCGGAACTCAATCTCTATAATGCCGACTGGCCCATCTGGACCTACCAGGCGCAACTGCCACCGGCCAAGTTTGCCTTTGACGACGATGGTCGCCGCGGTCAGGCCATCGATTCGCTGGTGAGCGCCGGGTGTATTTTGTCCGGCGCCGAGGTGAAGCGTTCCATCATTTATAACGGTTGCTTTTTGCACAGTTATTCCAGCGTGAGTGACAGCGTAGTGTTGTCGGATGTAGATATCGGTCGTAAATGCCGTATTCGCAATGCTATTATCGATAAGGCGTGCGTTATTCCTGAAGGGACGGTGATTGGTGAAGATGAACAGGCCGATCGCGAACGGTTTTACGTGGATGAACACGGCATTGTGCTGGTAACGCCGGATATGCTCGGTCAGCATCTGCACATTGTCCGTTAGGAGCCTGTCGGGCTTTGCGGATCGAAGCGAAAAATCGACTGGTCGAGGACAGGAAAGTCCGACAGTCTCCTAGTTGCGATTGCGAGAGAAGTTATGGAAAAACAGACTCAAGTGGTGCTGTGCTGGCACATGCATCAGCCCTATTATCGCGATGGTCTCGACGGTAACTACCGTCTGCCGTGGGTCTATCTGCATGCCATCAAGGATTATACCGATATGGCGGCGCATCTGGAGGCGTTTGCGACGGCGCGGGTGGTGGTGAATTTTGCTCCGGTGCTGCTGGAACAACTGGACGACTACGCTACCCAGTTGCGTAGCTGGCTGAAAGACGGTCTGCCCATGCGCGATCCGCTCCTCAACCTGGTGGCGGGGGAAACCCCCATTCCCGACGATCCCGAAGGGCGCGCCGAGATCATCCGCGCCTGTCAGCGTCTGCATGCGCCCACCATGGTCGATCCGTACCCGCAGTTTCGCGCCCTGGTGGATATCGCTCGGCAGCAGTACAGCGACGGCGAGCTCGATTCGGCGCGCATCCGTTATCTGAGCGCCCAGTTTTTTGTCGATCTGCTCATGTGGTATCATCTGGCGTGGCTGGGCAGCAGCGTGAAGGAGAGCGACGCGCGGGTAAAACGGTTGCTGGGGCGGAAGAATATCTTTACCCGTGTCGACCAGTTGCTGCTGATGGAGGTGCTGGCGGAACTGCTGGCGGGGATTATCCCCCGCTATCGCGCTCTGGCCGACGCCGGGCGCATCGAGTTGTCCATGACACCCTACGGCCACCCGATTTTGCCGCTGCTCATCGATTTTACCGTGATGCATGCCGCCGACCCGGCAGCGGAAATC
>JAMOOS010000116.1 GCA_027065245.1 Desulfuromonadaceae bacterium
GCTGCGGCACAACTCCTCGCTGCGGCTCCAGTCGGCGGCGGCAACCAGTGGCTGTATCTGCTCCAGTACCCGATCAGCATCACAGCGATGGCGGGTGAGAAACCACAATCGCTCACAGATGAGCAGCGCTGCCACCGCGCCGATAAGCAGAATCGGCCAGACGATAAAACCGCCCTGACGGATTTCGTCGGTCAGACTGCTGCGGTAGGTAAGCTGACGAATGGACGCGCCGTGGCCCATATCCACCGGCACACTGGCACTGCGCCCGGCCAGATAATCTTCTATCTGGTTGCGCATCTGCCGCGGCGGCAGCACCGACAGGGCAAACAGACGGGCGCTGGGCGGCGAGTAGAGGAGAAAACCACATTCGTCTTCGCTGCAGTAGGCGGCGCTGAAATCACCCAACAGCACCACTTTGGCGTTGATCTCCTCGCCATGACGATCGAGAACTGGCAACGTGGTAATCTGCACCTCGCCGCTGGCCTGCATCTGTTGCAGCAGCAAATCGCGCAGGGTACGCACATCATCCATACCGGGAAAACGCTGCGAGGTGATCAAAGTATGCAACACCGCGCCGCGTTGCGGGTCGAGGGCGTTAATCTGGCTGGTGCTGATCAAGGTATCCGCCTGTTTGGCACTGACGCGGATAAAGCCGAGCAGCTCCTGCAACTGTCTGGTGCGGCGCTCTTTTTCAGCACGCAGCCGGGCCAGTTCGGCACTCAGCCGTTGGTGGGAATCATTCAGAGTCTTTTTTTGCCGCTGCAGCTCTTTTACCCGCGTGCGCAGCGCGGCTACCCGTGCGCGCAACTGCTTTTCATCCTGTGCCAGCCGCTGCCGCAACTGCCGCGCCTCAAGCTCGGCCTGGCGCTGTTCCTGCCGTGCCTTCTCCACCAGCTGCCGCTGCCGCTCACGTTGCTGCTGCGCACTGTAGCGGGCATCGGTGGCAGCGGCGCCAACAGAGATAAGCAGCAACAGCACGGTGACAACACCCGTCCGCCCCATCATTGCGCCACCACCTTACCCAACGGCAGCGTCACCAGAGACACTGGCCGACGTTTCTCCCCCATGGCTATGGCGCGGCTGATGGCGCCATTGTCGGCAGCATCGAGCGCTTTCCAGCCGTCGGCGGCCAAATCGTAGATATAACTGTGTTGCTTGTCCAGCGTCTGGGCAAACAGCGCCAGACGACCGACACGCAGGCGATTCATCAGTACCTTGTGCCCGGCAACGGTAACAAAATCGCGCTTCACCTCCACACTGGAACCATACTCAGCTTCGATTCGCAGTGCTTCAAACAAGCGCCGGAACTTTTCGCTGATAGACAGTGTATCATCAGCTAGGCTGCTCTGCAGTTGCCGCAACCGTGCCGCGCGCTCCTGACGCAAAAACGGCAGATCGGCGTCCACCTGCTGCTGCAGCAACTGCAACGTGCGGCGCAAAAACGGCTCCATCTGGCTGGTAAGGCGCTGCGCCTCGTCCACAGCGCGCTGTTGTTCAGCGATGGCATTACGACGCTGCGCCACCTGCTGTTGCAGTTCACCGCATTCCTGCTCCAAAGTGGCCTGCTGCTGTTCCAACTGCTCCAGCTCAGCCAGCAGACGCTGTTTTTTTCCTTCCCATTTATCAGCCTGCCGCTGTGACTGGCGCTGAACAGCCAGCGCCTTGTGCAACGGCTGCTGTACTTCGGCGGCAAACGGTGCGGCAAATGCACAGTTGACAACAAGGAAAAAACTGACGAGACTCATCAGAACAATACGAACCACCGGCAACTCCTGTAATTTAATTGTAGCGGGGGATTTCGGAACAACTGCCCGACACTAACAAACCACGGCACCAGTTTCAACGGGATTCAGCCCGCCGGAAAGCGGCACATCATGCTCACATTGGATATTCCCGGCCACGGCACCAGCATCATCCGCCATCTGGTGCTCGATTTCAACGGCACCATCGCCGGTGACGGCCAACTGCTAGACGGTATCGCTCCGCGCCTGCGCGAGCTGGCACCCCTGCTAAAGATACATGTTCTCACTGCCGATACCCACGGCAGCGCCGCTGCCACCGTACACGGTCTCCCCTGCCATCTGGCGATAATAGCGCCGCTCGATCAGTGCGCCGCCAAGCTGCACTACATCGACGCATTGGGTTGTGCCAACTGCGTCGCCATGGGCAACGGCTTTAACGATCAATTGATGCTGCAGCACGCCGCCGTCGGTATCGCCGTCATCGGCGGCGAGGGCGCAGCCAGCGCCGCCATCACCAGCGCCGACGTAGTGGTCAATTCATGTGTCGACGGCCTTGATCTGCTGCTGAAGCCGCTGCGCCTGGGCGCGACATTGCGCCGCTGATACCACTTGTGGTACAAGAGCGCGTGGCAGATATGCATTTAATTGTTGACAAATCTGCTCACAATTCTATGCTGTAACCCGTTTCGTTCCAATCAATCTATTTTATCTACAAAGGAGCAATCCCATGAAGATGATCCATTACGCAGCACTGGTTCTGCTGGCGCTATCTCTGGCGGCCTGCAACGGCAGCTCAACTCCAGCAGAGGGCAACAAACCAACCCCGGCAAAATCGACATTACAACCGGACAGCAAGGCGGCAGCAGCCGCCACACCGGCACAGCAGCCACAACTGGCAAAACAGACCTCCGGCACGGTTTTAGAGGCGATTAACACCGCTGGCTATACCTACATCCGGGTTAAAACGGCTGACAAGGAAATCTGGGTAGCAGCACCGGAATTCAAGGTGGCAGTAAACGATGCGGTTATCATCCCGGAGGGGATGGCCATGACCAACTACCACAGCAAAACTCTGAACCGTGATTTTGATGTAGTCTACTTTGTTAACGGCGTTATCACTCCCAACGCCGCCGAGCCGCTGTCAGCTTCCGCCACAGGTGGCTGTACCGCCAACATGGGCAAAACAGCGGCCAGTGGCGCCGACGCCGCCAGCCACATCAAGGCTACACCCGCTATCAAAATTGACTACAGCGGCCTGCACAAGCCAGTCGGCGGTTACACGATAGCCGAACTGTTTGCCAACAAGGAGCAGTTGCAGGGCAAAAAGGTAACTCTGCGCGCCAAGGTGGTAAAGTTCACCCCCAACATCATGCACACCAACTGGATTCACCTGCGTGACGGCAGCGGCAGCGAGGGCAGCAACGACCTCACCGTTACCAGCAACGCCGAAGTAAACATGGCCGACACGGTGCTGGTAAAAGGGGTACTGGAGGTCAATAAGGATTTCGGTTACGGATACAAATATGATT
Source organism: Desulfuromonadaceae bacterium (assembly GCA_027065245.1). GTDB lineage: Bacteria > Desulfobacterota > Desulfuromonadia > Desulfuromonadales > Desulfuromonadaceae > Desulfuromonas. The sequence goes on from JAMOOS010000116.1 coordinate 3,272, forward strand.
TGATTATCGAAAAGGCGCAGATCACCAAGGAATAATTTCAACCGACTGCTGTACACAAAAAACGCCTGCGGACCGTTGCCGCAGGCGTTTTTCATTTTTACCATACCAGATTGCCAAGATTGCCTAACGCAGCCGCGCCCGCACGCTGTTGCCGTTTACTTCCAGCACTTCCAGCTGCTTGCTGCCCACCGGCAATTCGTTGAGATTTTCCGCCAGACGCATCACGTTGCAGTTTTTCCAGGCCACTATTAACTCGGCACGACCTCGCAGAAACGATTTCTGCCGGGCGCTGCGCGCACCACTAAGGGCCGCTACCGCCCGCACCAGTTTCTTGGCATCGCCAAAGCCGGTGTTCTCTACCACCACTGTCACCCGGTGTTCGTTGTAGCAGGAATCCAGCCACACCTTTACCACTTTGTCCGACAGGGCGTTGGCCAGTTTGGTCGCTGCCATACTCAGGGCTTTCTGGCTGCCGAGGGCAAAACTGTACTGCGGCACACTGGCCTGGGCATTGGCGGAAGCCAGCACCCGTCCGGTGGCGGTTTCGTGGATATCGGCATTGATGGTGGCACCGTAGGCGTGCAGGCGCTGATTGTAGGGCGAGGCACCGTTATCCTGCACAATGGCGTTACCGGAAATCAGCAGCTGCGCCTGGTTACTGGCCGCCTCCTGTGCCTGGCCTCTGGCATCGCCAAACGCCCCCTGCAACTGCTGTTGACGCTGCCGCTCGCCGGACAAAGCATCGAGATCGACAATATCAAATCCTTTGCTTTGCAACACCTGCATCAGGGTCTGGCGCGCGGCGCTGAGATCGACATTGAGTTGCGCCGATTTGCTACTCAGGCTCTGCTCCTTGATGGAGATGGCCAGAGTCGGATAGTTCATGCGCGGCAATAATCCGGCCAGAGCGGCAACATCGTCGGCCAGATCCATCTCCTCCACTTCGGCACGAATGGCGATGGTACATTCGCCGTCGGTATATTTTTCCGACAGAATGGAATAGTTTTTCACATAGCCACGCACCCGGGTGAGAATTTTATCCTTCACCAGCACATAGTTTTCCACCAGCGTCTCGCTGGACAGCATGGTGCCGAGCACCTGTTCCACGGCGTTGCGCTGGGCATCGTGCAAAGCCTCCTCACGCGCCTGGGCCCTGGATACGCTAATGGCAGCCATGCCGGTAGCATCGACAGCGGCCCACACCAGCGCCGCCGGAGAAAGCAGGGCCACGCACAGTAGCAGGATAGTGAACATATACGTTGTTCGCGTCATGACAAAACTCCTTGTCCCGCAAAAAAAGGGAAGCCGCCACCGGCAGCTTCCCCTTTTGAGGTCAGGTTATACTCCGTGGCGTCACATCAGACACCCGGACAACCTAAAATTTCCAGATGCTGCCGAGATAAACCTGATCAGAGTCAAAGTCCTCCAGTTCAAGCACCTTTTTATAGCCGATGGTCATCCCGAAAGCGTCGGAGAGATTATAGCTGCCCTCAAAACCAACCTCGTAGTAATCCTCGTCGGTATCGGGATCGTTGTCGTAATCGGTAATGTCACTGGTCCAGACCCCGTATACGTTAACTACGCCATTTTCACCATTACGCACACCGGCGTTGACACCAAGCTTGATCAGATGCTGATCATCATTGTCTAGGTTGGAATCATCTTTGTTATACAGATAGGAAATACCGGTGGTCACGACAAACAGATCTTTGTCGAGAGTGATTGAGGCACCGACACCGCCACCGCCCATGTTGATGTCGTCATCATCAGCGTCATCAAAATCAAAGTCGGTGTAGGAATAGTTGAGGTGGCCGGTGAAGGTGGCGCTCAGAGTCTCGCTCAACTCCAGATTGTACTGGCCGAAACCAACAATACCGATGCGATTGGCGTCAAAGCTGTCAAAATCGAGATAATCGTAAGGCAGCATAAAACCGAAACTGACGTTGTCGTTATCCCACGCCATACCGACGGTGGCACCGTAGAGATCGCCATCTTCGCCACTGTTGTCAAATTCAACATTTTCCCAATACGCTGAAGATCCGAACGTCTGCGCCATATTCAGAGCCTTACGTGCGGCATCACTTTTTTTCTCCGCCCGACTCTTGGCCGCGGGAATAACCAGGTTCTGCATAACCAGACGCGATGTTTTACCTGCCGCTGACGTATACGCAGATGCCTCGTCACCAGAACCGACACCACCAACATAGCTGTGATGACCATCGTGGCTGTGGTGATCATGATCATCGTAATCATCGTAGTCATCCGACGCAAAGGCCGTGGCCGACACCAGTGCCAGCACCAGCAGGCACAACAACAGATACAGTCCTTTTTTCATCCTCTTCCTCCCTGTTTTTCGATTTATTCCAACCTGCGCAACAGACTGGCAGTGGCCTGCTGCAAAGCTTTTTGCGCGGCGCTGGACACGTCGGTACCAATACCGACGCCGCTGCCGGGCACGTATTCCAGTGTTTCCACATCGACACAGCGAATCTGGATTCCCATACGGGTCTTGAGATTTTTGCGCGCGCTGAAACCGCGAATTTCGCTCCCGGCTTCGCCGTAGTCGTACACTTCACCGTAGATCACCTTGGTAGCTCCGAGCATCTTGCCCATTTCGATGGCTTTGCTCTGACTGACCATGCCGTTGGCGCTCATCCACTGGCGATCCATGATATCCTTGATGATATCGCCCTTATCCTCGACAAATTTGAAACGGTGGGTATCGTACAGGGCATCCACCAGCATGTTGTGAATCCCCATGCCGACATTCTTGGCCAACAACTGTGGATAGCGTTTGGCAGCACGCTCCGACAGCCCCATGGGCAGCACCGCCACCACCGTTTTAGGGCCGGTGTATTTTTTTGCCGCCGGGACCGCGGCAGCTTTGGCCGCGCCGCTCGGGGTTGAGAGCGGGTTATCTTCTTCAACATAGGTGGTGGCACACGCCGACAACAGCAATACCAACCCAACAACACTCAACAGCGCCAGCAAACGGCGCAACGCGCTATAATTTGGCAATGGCATCTTTTATCGCTTTCTGTGTCGCCTGACCGACACTGGTTTCGTTGAAATGAACCTTGTCCTGACGAATCTGGAACAGAATCCCCATCGACTTTGTCACCCCTTTGCCAGTGCCACTGACGGTACGGGCGGTGCCGCTACGCGGCTGCAGGGTGATATCCACCGTGATATAGATGGTGGTTTTAGCTGAAGCAAACAGACCGATACTGCGCCGACGCTTAACCTTGAAGTCGCGCACCACCACACTTACCAGGCAGTCGGCGGCGGCGCGGATATCTTTATCCACCATCACCGCGTTCCCGCCCTGCCAACTGGTGGCGATAATTTTGTCAATACGCCCGGTAATCTCCGGTCGGTCTTCTACCGGCAGATATTTGCCGGTGTCGTACAGCTCTTCGTTGACGATATTGCGAATACCATAGGCGATGAGGTTGTTCTCCCACCCTTTTTTATGGGTTTGGTCAACCACCTTGATCACCAGAAAGCGCGTCTTGCCCGACGCGGCGGCGCTGTTTGCCACGACCTGCGTCGGCAACAGCGTCAGGAACACGCCCAGCAGCAACCAAACCCTCTTCCTCATATCCCCTCCATCAAAAACCAATCGCAGGATAACAAACTAACTTGAGCCACTGTAACAAAAAAAGACCGTTTCAGACAATAAAATCTGCGACAAAGCACAGTTAGGCAAGGGGATTTAACACAGAACCCCACCGGACGGCAGTTACCTACCCGTTGTCGGCATTAAAATGCCGGTATATCTCTTCGGCACACTTGCCGGGCAAACCGGGAACGGCATGCAACTGCTCCCGGGTGCAGGCACGGATTTTTTTTACGCTGCCAAAGTATTTAAGCAACAGTTTACGCCGCGCCGGGCCGATACCGGGGATACGATCCAGTTCTGAGCGCAGACTGGCTTTGGCGCGCAGTTTACGGTGGTAAGTGATGGCAAATCGGTGCGCCTCATCCCTCAACCGTTCCAGCATAAACAACGCTGCCGAGCCACGCCGTAACACTACAGGGTTTTTCCGTCCGGGGCGGAAAAACCGCTCCTCGCTGCGTTCCACCGCCCGAGAACGAACATTGGCGCGTACCCGACTTTTGGCGATGGAAACCAGATCAATGCGCTCAGCGAGATGCAACTCCGCCAGCACCGTTTCTATTATCGCCAGTTGCCCTTTGCCGCCGTCGACAAGAAGCATATCGGGTAAATTATTTTCCTCCAGGCCACGGCGCAAACGGCGCTGCAATACCTGGCGTAGAGCAGCGTAGTCATCGCCGTCGCTTACACCGTTGATCCGGTAATGACGATAGGCACCCTTATCCTCTACACCATCACTGGCCACCACCATGCTGCCCACGGCGCAACTGCCCTGGATATGAGAGATATCAAAGCATTCCATCCGCCGCGGCAATCGACGCAGCCCCAGCGTGCGCCTGATATCCTCCAGCACAGCATCTCGCTCTTCCTGCTGCGCACCGCGCTCGCGCCGTCGCTGTGCAGCGTTGCGTCCGGCCAAACGCACCAGTTGCAGACGCTCACCACGCTGCGGCACTGTGAGCGTCACCTTGCGTCCACGCCTTTCACTTAACCACTGCTGCACCAACTGATGTCCATCCGGCAGCACCGGCATGATAATCAGTGGGGGAATAATGTTGCCACGACCGTAATATTGTTGCAGAAAACCGGCCAGCAGCGCTGCTTCATCCAGCGACCAGCGTAACGAATAGGCTCGTGTTTCCTGCACCCGCCCGCCGCGGACAAACAGGATACACACCTCGACAGTGCCGCCGTCACGATCGATACCGATCACATCGATATCGCCGCCATCACTGCTGACCATTTTCTGTTTTTCCAGCGTATGCTCGATAGCACGAATCTGGTCACGCAGGGCCGCCGCTTCCTCATAGCGCATGGCCTGCGCCGCCTGTTCCATCCGCGCGGCCAGCACGGTAAGCACCTGGCCATAGCGACCACGCAGAAAATCGCTTACCTGCTGCACCAGCAACGCATAATCCTCATCACTGATATGGCCATGACACGGCGCACTGCACTGCCCTATCTGGTAATACAGACACGGACGGTCACTGCTGCGGCACTGCTGCCAGCGATGATGACGCAGAGGAAACACCCGGTATAACTGCTTAAGTGTGGCCCGCAGATCAGCCGCAGAAGCGTAGGGGCCAAAATATACTGCGCCATCGTTGCGCACCCGCCGCACTATCCGCAGCGCCGGAAATGGCTCCTGCATATCCAATCGTAACGATACATAAGTCTTGTCGTCACGCAGATTGATGTTATAACGCGGCTTATGTTTTTTGATCAGGGTGTTTTCAAGAATCAACGCCTCTTTTTCGGTATCGGTGACAATGGTTTCCACCCGCGTCACCTTACGCAGCAGAAAGTGAATATGGGTACGACTATCTGCACCACGCACATAATTACGTAACCGGGTTCGCAAATTGCGCGCTTTACCCACATACAGCACCCTACCGCCAGCGCCATACATCAGATACACCCCACTGGCACTGGGGATATTAGCCAGATCAAGTTCCAAATCCGCAGCCATGGCCTGTTCTTGTCCCACCTTTACCGCCCAACCGGACAGCATATAATTTTGCTGGTTTTGCCGACTGTCTTTAGTATAATGTCCGCCAACACATGGCGGCATTTATCACCTGATGAGACTAGCATGAATTCACTGTGGAACAACATATTTCGCACCAAACTGGACGAGGAATCACTGGCTGCTTTTCTGGCGCGGGTGCAGGTGTTTTCAGAACTGGAAAAGAACGATCTTCTCTATCTGGAAAAACTTATTCACGTGCGCAGTTATCACCCGGGCGAAACCGTATTTGAGCAGGGAGATCCCGGATCGGGGATGTACATTATCCGCAACGGGCGGGTATCAATCTTCACCCGCGACGACAATGGCGGCGAAGAGGAGCTGACCGTACTCGGCCCGGGCGACTTTTTCGGCGAAACCACCATAGCGTCGCCAGCGCCGCGCACTTTTTCCGCCAAGGCAAAAGAAACCACCGAACTTATCGGCCTGTTCCGCCCGGAGCTACTTTCCACCGCCGAAAAGCGACCGGAGATCGCCAATCGCATCCTGTTTGGCCTTATCCATGTGATAAGTGAACGCTTGCAGACCGCCACGGTAGAAATACGCCACCTGCAGCTGCAACTGCAGGCCGCAGACGCGGCGCAACAACGGGCGGAGTAACCCCACACTGGAGACGCCAGCGCGATGAATTTCGGCAAAACCCACTTTTTTCTGTTGTTTATCACCATGACAGCGGCCATAGCCGCCGGATTGGCTATATTTTCTTCGGCGTCCACCATCACCCGGATGTTCCATTCCGCCATGGCCGGAATGTTTGTACCGCTGCTGCTGGCAGTGGTGCTGGCTTTTCTGCTCGACCCTATGGTAAGCGCATTGGAACGGCGGCGATTGTCGCGCACCCAAGCGATATTTTGCATCTTCTTTCTGGTACTGACGCTGGTGGTGCTAACCGGTAACTGGCTGGTATCATACAGCCAGAATATGTGGGAATCGCTGCTGTCCGATTTTCCCCGGTACAGCTCGCGCCTGATAAACTATCTGAACGAAGCGCAGCACTCGTGGCAGGTGCGTTTTCCAGTGCTGAACCAGTATGATCTCATCGGCACGCTGCACAAAAACGCCGCCCACGTAGTATCGGTGGTTTTGACTGAAACGCCTAAATCGGCGCTAAAACTGGGCAGTTTGCTGGTACTGGTGCCGATTCTCACGTTCTTTTTTTTGCGCGACGGCGCCACCATCGTGCGCAGCCTGGTGGCACTGGCCCCCAACCGTTATTTTGAGATGGCCAACGACCTGACGTTTCTCATCAACCGCCAGATGGCTCACTTCGTCCGTGGGCGCATTATCGAGGCTATCATCATCGGCATTACCGTCACCATCGGGCTGAGTTTTACCGATATCCGTTACGCACCGCTGTTGGGTTTTTTTGCCGGCATCACCAATCTCATCCCCTACCTGGGGCCGCTAATCGGCATGGTACCGGGGATACTTATCGCCGCCGTTGACCTGGGCCTCGGCGCCCAGTTCTGGTGGATTGTTATTCTGTATATTCTCATTGCCCAGGTAATACTGGACAACTTTATCCTCATACCTATCCTTATTTCGCACATGGCCAATCTCCATCCGCTGCTGGTGATTCTGGCCATCGTCATGGGCGGCAAACTGTACGGCGTTATCGGCATGATCATCGGCGTTCCCATTGCCAGTGCCGCCAAAATCGCCTTTATCGAGATTCGCCACTACCGCCGCGCCTTCGCCCTGCCCGATACCGGCGGCGAACGACTGGTTTGATTCCACCACAATGATGAAAAAACTATTTCAGAATCTGCGCATCCGCCACAAACTGCTGCTGGTGGTACTGCCACTGGTTATAATCCCTATTCTGGCGGTGGGCGGCATCGTCAGCTACACTTCAGCCAATCTGGCCAGGGATGGTGTCAACCGCGCCAGCCGCGCCGACATGGAACACATGGCCATATTCACCCGCCATCTGCTCGAGGCACACTACCGCCAATTCCAGGTCTATCAGCGCCAGCGCCAGCGCGATTTTATCCGCGAGTTGAAAAATCTGGCCCGTACCGCCGCCGACATTGTCGCCACCGAGGACAAACTGCACCGCCAGGGGAAAACATCCCTGAAAATGGCGCAGCAGCGCGCCGGCAAGATGCTCAAGATGATCAACATCGGCGCCAGCGGTTACGTGTACGCCCTCACCAGCGACGGCACTTTGCGCGTCCATGTGGCACAGGAAGGGGAAAATATAATTAATCGCCAGGATGGCAACGGCCGTTTTTTTATCCGCGAGATGATCGACAGCGCGGTAAAAGCCAAACCGGGCACTATCGGCATCATCAGCTATCCGTGGCGCAACCCCATGTTAGGTGACAAACGCTACCGCCACAAGATGGCGGCGTACATCTATTTTCCCGCCTGGGACTGGGTTATAGCGGCATCTGCCTATACCGCCGAAAGCTACTCAGACACCCGCTACGAGCAACAGGCGCTGGCAGATTTAAAGCGCAAAATAAAGCGGAAACGGGTAGGCGAGAGCGGCTATATCTTCTGCATGGACAGCAAAGGCACTTTCACCATCCATCCAGAGGATGAAGGAAAAAACTTCTACAATATCCGCGATAACGACGGCAAAGCGTTTATCAAAGAGATGTGTGAACACAAGCGCGGCTGGATTCGCTATCCGTGGCGCAACAAGGGAGAAAACCGGGCGCGCATGAAGATCGTCCGCTACGAGTATTTCAAACCGTGGGATTGGATTGTGGCGGTAGGTTGTTACGAAGATGAGTTTTATCAGGCTGCCAACGCCATTACTGCGACCAGCTTCAAGATCACCCTGCTGGTAACGATGCTGGTGGCGGTAATAGCAATAATGCTGCTGGGGATCGCCGCTCGAGTTCTCACCAACCCGATCCAACACATGATCAGCGTTATCCGGCGGGTAAAATCTGGTCATCAGCACGAGCAGATACACATCAACAGCAACGACGAGCTGGGCGAACTGGCTCAGACCTTCAACCACATGACCACCATCATCAGTGAAAATCAGGAGATGGAGAACCGCCTGGCTCAACATGGCAAAATGGCATCGCTGGGGGTGTTATCGTCGGGCGTGGCCCACGAGATCAACAACCCTCTCGGTGTTATCCTCGGCTACGCCGGTTACCTGGAGAGCAAGATACCCGCCGACGATCCGTGCCATAACTATGTCAGCGAAATCAAACGCGAAAGCAAGCGCTGCCGCAAAATAGTCCAAGATCTGCTCAGTTACGCCCGCACGCCAAAATCGGTGCTGGAACCGGCCGATATCAACGTGGTGCTGCGCCAGATCGTCGATTTTGCCACCAACCACACCGACATGCGCAACGTTGTGATAACAACTGACTTTGCCAACGATCTGCCGCACATACACATAGACAGCGACCAGATCCGTCAGGTAGCCATAAATCTCATTCTCAACGCCGGTGCCGCCATGGAAGACGGCGGCGAGTTGATGGTTACCACCGAGCGCCATGACAATAACGTAGTCATATCGTTCAGCGACAACGGCTGCGGCATTCCCGACGAAATACTTGAGAAAATATTCGAGCCCTTCTACACTACCAAGGCTCGTGGCACCGGGCTGGGGCTGGCCATTTCGCGCCAGATTATCGAGCAGCACCACGGCAGCATAACCATTGAAAGCAACGTGGGCAGCGGCACTTGCGTACGAGTGTGCCTACCCATTGACCAGCAGGATTTCAATATATGAGCGCCCGTATCCTCTTGATCGACAACGAAGAAGGACTATGCCGCATGATGAGCGCGGTTCTAAGTGACAGTGGCTACCAGGTTACCGCCCACACCGATGCCACTGTCGCCGTGGCTGATTTCAGCCCCGCCAGTTACGATCTGGTGATCAGCGATATCAAGATGCCGCGCATGAACGGCTTGGAGGTACTTAACCGCATCCGCGCAATAGACCAGCAGGTGCCGGTAATTATGATTACCGCTTACGCTACGGTGGAAACATCCATCCAGGCACTGCGCAACGGCGCCTACGACATGCTTACCAAACCCTTCGAACCGGAAGAATTGATCTACCGGGTTAAAAACGCCCTGAAACATCGCCAGCTCGAAACAGAAAATTGTCAGCTCAAACACCAGTTGCGGCAACAACACGGTTTCGCCGGCATCATCGGTTCGTCACCACAGCTCAACAAGGTGCTGGATACGGTAAAAAAAGTGGCTGGGCGCGATATATCGGTACTGATCACCGGTGAATCTGGCACCGGCAAAGAGTTGATCGCCCGCGCCATTCACCACCATTCGCCCCGTTGCGATAACTGCTTCATGGCCATCAACTGCGGTGCCTTGCCCGAATCGGTACTGGAAAGTGAACTGTTCGGACACAAAAAAGGGGCTTTTACCGGCGCTGCAGCCGATCGCAAAGGAATTATCGAAAGTGCCGACGGCGGCACCCTGTTTCTCGACGAGATCGGCAATCTGCCTCTAAACGTGCAAAAAACCCTGCTGCGCTTTCTGCAGGAGCAGGAGATTATGCGCGTGGGCGACACCACTCCGATAAAGGTGGATGTGCGCATCGTATCCGCCACCAACGCCGACCTGCAACAG
>JAMOOS010000117.1 GCA_027065245.1 Desulfuromonadaceae bacterium
AACGCCAGGGTGGCGGCGCACTGACTCAACAGGTGTTTGATGGGGAAAGTGCAACGGCACCACAACTACAGGTAAACAGCGGCTACAAATTTATCGGCTGGGACAAGCAGTTCAAAAGCATCTATTTTGATACCACCGTTACTGCTCAATACAAGCAGTTATACCAGTTAACGGTAAATGGCGGCAACGGCAGCGGGACATACGCCAAAGGCTGCCTGGTACATGTCAGCGCCGCGGCACCGCCTGAAGGCAAAATGTTTGACCACTGGCAAGGCGACAGCGTTTATCTGTCCGACAAGGATGCCGCCAGCACCACCATGCAAATGCCCGCCGCAGCCACCGCCATAAATGCGACATACATCGACGCACAAAACTACTGGAACAGTGAAATCGGCATCGTCAATCCCGCCGACGAACCACTGCACGCCACCCTGCGGGCACTTAACAGCAATGGCGTTACCATTGCGTGCCGCGAAATAACCCTACCGCCCTACGGTCGCACCATCATTAATCTGCGCAACGATATCGGTGCCAAGGGCAAAAACATCGCCAGTGTGCGCCTGGATATCAACCAGGGCAAGGCGATCGGATACACATCTGTCGACAGACGCGGCGCGATGCGCGCAGCAGCAGCCGCAGAAACAGCAGCCCAGGGCGCCATCTATATCCCTCGCATAGCCAGCAGTGAAAACTGGTGGACCGGAGTGGCACTGGCCAGCAGCAACACCGCCGCCACCACCGCCAACATCCGTTTCGACAACAATACCTCCACGACTGTAGCACTGGACAGTTGCGGCCATTATGCCGCTACCGTAGCCGCCATGTTCGATAACATACCACAGAATCTGATCAGCACCGGTCAGATAGATAATGCTATCGGTCTGGCGGCGACCCTGTTTACCGGGTCCAACGACAACAGCAAACTGGCGGGCATGCGCCTGGATAATGGCACCGCCAGTGAGCACGTATTCCCCCACATAGCCGCCAATAACGACTGGTGGAGCGATATCGGCATATACAACCCGGCGGCTGGAACCACCACGGTCACCCTGACGTATTATGCCGCCAGCGGCACACAGCTGGGCCAACAACAAGCTAAACTCGGTAGCCACCAATGCTGCAACAGCACCACCGGCGTGGAATTCCCAGCCGGATGCGCCTGGGTGAAGGCAAGCAGCGACAAAGCCACCTGTGCATACCAGTTTTTCGGCATGAAACAACACGACAATCTGGCCGCGTGCAACGTGGTGAACATAAGCGCTGCAACAGGAGTTCTGCCCCTGCCGGTAAACAACGGCTGGAGCGGCCTGGCATTTGTCAATCCCGGCGACAACGCTGCAACAGTAACTCTGGAAGCACGTGACAACGAAGGTATCATTATCGCTTCCAGTACTTTCACCTTGGCGGCACATACTAAAATTGCCAATATGGCGCAACAGATGTTCAACAGCAGCATCGCCGCCGCCACCTATCTACGTTTCAGCGCCGATCGTCAAATCGCTGCGGTACAGATAAACGGTGACAACACCAACAACACATTGGAAGCCATGCCTGCCCTGGGCAACGCTGCCACCAGTTCATCAACCAGGCTAATCTTTCCTCACACCATCCTTGATTAAAAAGCCTTCTCCCCCCCACTCCCCAGTAATGGGTGAGTGGGAGGGGATCATGGGAATGACAATCAAAGATTGTTACCTTAGTGACAACGCAGACCTAGTAGTGCTAAAATCCTTTGCCCGCAGACCTCACTACAGACAGATAGATTCGTCGCATACTACTCGACTCGCCGCGCCGTGCGTGCCAAAGGATACCCGTAACCATTATGAGCACTGAAAACCGCTATAACATCCCCACCCAGTTTACCCTGCTTGACGCTACCGAACTGCCGGAAATAAACGCCACCATGCTGCAACTGCGCCACAACGCCACCGGCGCCCGCTTTGTCCACCTGGACAGAGACGACAGCAACAACCTGTTCGCCGTGGCGTTCAAGACGCCGCCGCCCGATTCCACCGGTGTGGCGCACATCCTTGAGCATACCGCCTTGTGCGGCTCAAAGCGTTATCCGGTGCGCGACCCGTTTTTCACCATGCTCAAGCGTAGTTTGAACACATTTATGAATGCCTTCACCGCCAGCGACTGGACCTGCTACCCGTTTTCCAGCCAGAACCGCAAAGATTTCTACAACCTGCTCGGCATCTATCTGGACGCGGCGTTTTTCCCCCTGCTGCGCAAGGAAGATTTTGCCCAGGAGGGCCATCGACTGGAATTTGAGCGGATGGACGATCCCACTTCGCCGCTACAATTCAAAGGGGTGGTCTACAATGAGATGAAGGGCGCCATGAGCGATCCGGCTTCGCTGCTGGCACGCCGCACCACCCGCCACCTCTATCCTGATACCTGCTACCGCCACAATTCCGGTGGCGAGCCGGAAAACATCCCCGATTTAAGCTGGGAACAGTTGCGCCAGTTTCATGCCGAATACTATCACCCCAGCAACGCCTGCTTTTTCAGTTACGGCAATTTCCCCCTCAAGGAACATCTGCGCGTTATAGAGGAACAGGCGCTTGGTCACTTCAACGCCCGAGCGGTAAACAGCGAGGTGGCCGCCCAACCGCCGCTGGCCAGAGCGCAAATGGTGGAGGAAGCCTATCCGGTGGACACGGTGGAAGAATGCGCCAACAAAACCATGGTGCACATCAGTTGGCTAACCGACGATATTGCCGACAGCTTCCATATCCTCTCCCTTACCCTGCTGGCGCAACTGCTGCTGGGCAATCCCGGCGCGCCATTGTACAAGGCGTTGCTCGATTCCGGCCTGGGCAACAACCTGACCCCCGGCAGCGGTTTTCACGACGATTATCGCACCACCTGTTTTGCCGTCGGGCTGCAGGGTTGTAGTCGCGAAGCCGCCGCCGAGGTGGAGCAACTGGTACTGACCACACTGGAAAATATTGCCGCCAACGGCTTTGAACGCCAGCGGGTAGACGCCGCTATCCACCGCCTGGAACTGGCCAACCGCGAAGTCGGCGGCGACAGCTACCCCTACGCCATCTCATTGATGTTCCGCCTGCTGGGGCCATGGCTGCACTGCGATGATCCGCTGTCGCCACTGCAGTTGGAGGCCAATCTGGCGCGGCTACGCCGCGAGTTGGATAACGGTGATTTTTTTGCTCAACTAATCCGCAGCCGCCTGCTCAACAATAAGCACCGTATCACCCTGTGTCTGTACCCCGATCACCACCTCGGCGCACAGATAAAGCAGCAGGAGCGGCTGCGCCTGGATACCATCCGCGCCGGGCTGAGCGACAGCGAAGTGGCAGAGATAATCGCCCGGGCGCAGCAGTTGCAGGCGGCGCAGGAACGCCAGGATGATCTCTCCAGTCTGCCGACACTGGAGCTGGAAGATATCCGCCGCGAAGAAGATCCGGTCGCCAGCCGGACGGTGGCTGCCACAGCGCAGTTACGTTTTTTTCCCCAGCCAACCAACGGCCTGTGCTACTTCAATCTGCTTTTCCCCTGCGCCCATCTCGATGACGAGTTGCGCCCTTACCTGCCCATGTTCTGCACCCTGCTCACCCAGGTTGGCACGGACAAGTATAGCTATGTGGAAATGGCGCAACGGATGGAGGCAGCAACCGGCGGCATCAGCGCCGGCATAGAATTACTCGACAATATCGACGAGTTGGGCAACTATCGCCCACTGGTACGGCTGCGCGGCAAGGCACTGCAACGCAATGTGGACAAGCTGGCAGCCCTGATGGTCGAAATCGCCACCGCTGCCGACTTTAGCGACTGCGACCGCCTGGGCACGGTTATCGGCCAGATGAAAAGCAGCTGGGAGAACTCCATCCCCGCTTCGGGACACAGTTTTGCCGCCCGCGCCGCTGCCGCCAGTCTTACCGCCGCCGCCCGCCAGCGCGAAGAGTGGTCGGGCTTCAGCCAATATCGCCTGATAAAGCAGGCGGCAAAACTGGATGGCGAGCAGATGCACGCTACAGTGGACATTATGCAACGCATCGCCGCCGCGGTGTTTCGGCGCAACGATGTCAAAGCATCGTTTACCTGTGAGGAACATGGCGCTGCCAGCGGCGAACACGCCCTGACAACGCTGCTGGAGCAGCTGCCAGTCGGCTCCGACGCTGCCGCGCAGGCTGTCGCCGCAACTATCGAACAAGGCGGCTATCTGGGAGTGGCCACCACCACGCCGGTCTCCTACGTTACCCGGGTATTCCGTACCGTGCCGTTCACCCACGGCGACAGCGCGGCGCTAAAAGTGCTGGCGGCACTGCTGAAATCGAGTTTTCTCCATCGCGAAATCCGCGAAAAAGGCGGCGCCTACGGCGGCATGGCCACCTGCAACAGTGAAGCAGGGCTGTTTGCCATGCTCTCCTACCGCGACCCCCACCTGCTGCGCACGCTTAAAGTGTATGACGAAGCGGTGGCATGGCTGCGCAGCGGTGCCTTCGGCCAGCAGGAGATTAAGGAAGCGCTACTGACGGTGTTCAGCGCCATCGACAAACCCCTATCCCCCGCCGGTCGCGGCAGCAACGAGTTCACCAATTTCATCCAGGGGCTAACACCAGAACTGCGTCAGCAGTTTCGCCAGCGCCTGCTGGCGGTGGACAAGAAACAACTGCTAACCGTGGCAGAACTCTACTTAGGCGCCAACAACACCAGCAGCGTGGCGATACTGTCCAACAACGATGCTTTGACCAAAGCGCAGCAGGAGTTGCCGCAACTGCGCATTGAGCATCTGTAACGTTGTTACCTGGAGGAAAAAAGACGAATAAAAACAGCGCCGCACCACACAAACTGTGGTACGGCGCTGCTAATAAATATCTACGCGCTCCAACTGATGTCGACAACTTAACGGGCGATCTGCAACTCCACCATAAACTCGCCGTCGTCCGACTCAAACGGTATCATTACCCACTCAGCATCGGCAATACATTCCACATGGTAGTCGGCACCAAATACATATGACGGCACTGACAGAATTATATTGCTGCCACCTTCATCCAGCACCATTTTTATGCTTCCAGCCAACATATTGGCTAACTCGCCAAAGGCGTCAGTTACATCCTCACCCACACAATCCACGGCAAGTCCGAGAAAACGCTGCGTTATAGCCATGGCAACATCCTCACCGGCGTGAATGGCCACCATGCCGCTGCACTGGCCGCCAAAACCGACAATACCGGAAACCGAATCGGTAAAATAACTCACCAGCACCGGCAACGCCGGCTGTGGTGTAGCCTCGAGCATGATCATGGTTTCAAACACTTCCTGCGTCGCATCTATGGTTATCTGCTCCAGATCCACAACCCCTCCCGTCAGACAATCACACCCAATTTAATTAACTGCCAAAGAAGTGCACATGGTACAAAACGCCCCGGTCTCTGTCAAACAGCAATTTAATTCTACCTTTTAATTGTATCGGCATCAGCCACTGCAACGGCGATAGCCATGGCGATCTCATCGCAATCGGGAAATTTCGGACACTGCATACAGTCGCCCCAGATCTTTTGCGGCAGCTCTTTTTTGTCGATCACGCTAAAACCTAAGCGGGAGAAAAATTCCTCCTGGTAGGTAAGAGCAAACAGGCGGGTAATGCCCAGTTCGCGCGCTTCGTCGATACATAGCTGCACCAGCTTGCGCCCGCAGCCCTGCCCTGCCAGAGTATCATCCACCACCAGTGAGCGCACCTCGGCCAGATCGGCCCACCACACCTGCAAGCTCACGGTGCCCAGCACCACGCCATCGCGTTCGATGACGTAAAATGAGCGGATGGCCTGATAGATCTCCGCCAGCGAACGCGACAGCATCATCCCCTGGCTGGCGTGTTCCACCAGCAGTTGATGAATGGCGGCGGCGTCACCAATGCGTGCCTTGCGAATCATGACGATATCCTTTCGTTCAACTGATCAAACAGCCCCGGCTGGCGACTGCAGCGCAGCAATTCACGCGCATGAGCAAGAGTTTCGCTACTGCGCTGGGCTCCAGCCAGCATGCGCGCCAGTTCCTCCACTCGCTGTTCCTCATCCAGTACGGCAACGGTGGTATTGGTCTGACCGTTTTCTACCCGTTTTTCCACCCGCAACTGCTGGTCGGCGTAGGCAGCGATCTGGGGCAGATGAGTAATACACAGCACCTGGCAATGGGCAGCAACGGCACACAACCGCTCTCCCACCGCCGTGGCAGCCACGCCGCCGACACCGGCATCCACCTCGTCAAAGACGATGGTGGCCAAGTTGTCCACATCGGGGGCACTGTTGCGCAGCGCCAGCATAATGCGTGACAGCTCGCCACCTGAGGCGGTGCTGGCCAAAGGGCGCGGCTGCTGGCCGGGATTGGCGGAAAAATAGAATTCCACCCGCTCCAGCCCGGCTGCGCCCGGCTGCTCTAACGGCAGACAGCGTGCCATAAAACTGGCGTCGGGCATGGCCAGCGTAGCCAGCTCGCGCTGCACCGCCTGCCGCAACCGCCCGGCCGCTTCGCGCCGCCGCTGCGACAAGCTCCGTCCCTGCGCCAGCATGCGCTCACGCGCGGCGCTGATTTCATCTTCCAGCCGCCTGATACTATCGTCACCGCCGCGCAGCAACTCCAGTTCCTGCTCCATCTGCTCCAGCGCGGCGAGGATACCGTCAATATGGGGATGATATTTGCGCTGCAGGGCGGCGATATCCGCCAGACGCTGCTCCACCTGCTGCTGCAGTTGTTCATCAAACACCACCGCTGTCGCCACGGCACGCAACTGAGTAGCAGCATCTTCCAGGGTAAACATGGCATCGTTCAGGGCGGCCACAGTGCCCTGCAATTCCGGCGCTATCTGCTCTAAACCATCCAGTTGCGCCAGCACCGCCCCCAGCCGTTCACACATGGCACCATCGGCGGCGTACAGTTGTTCGTAACCGTTTTGGCAGCCGGAATACAGGCGTTCGGCATGTTGCAATTTAAGGCGCTGCGCTTCCAGCTCTTCATCTTCACCCAGTTGCGGCTCCACTCGCCTGATTTCGTCAATACAGAACTCCAGCTCTTGCTGACGCTGTTGCCGCTGCGCTGCGGCACCGCGCAATCCATCCAGTTCCTGCTGTAACTGCTGCACCGCGGCATAATAACGGCGATATTCAGCCAGCACCTCACCGTTACCGGCGTAGGCATCGAGCAGCAACAGATGGTTTTCGCTGCGCTGCAACTGCTGTTGATCGTGTTGACCGAAAATGGCCACCACCGTCGCCATAATCTGCTGCAACTGCGCCAGGGTCGCCGGGGAACCGTTGATATAGACACGGCTTTTCCCCTGGCTGGTGAGGGTACGCTTGATAATCAGCTCATCTTCGGCGGCCAGATCCATGGCGGCCAGCCGCTGCATCGCCTGGCGGTGGTCGGCGATATCAAACACCGCCTCCACACTGGCACTGTCGCAGCCGCTGCGCACCAGATCACTGCGCATTCGCTGCCCCAGCACCAACCCCATGGCATCGATGATAATCGACTTACCGGCGCCGGTCTCGCCGCTCAATACAGTAAAGCCCGGCGCAAAGCTCAAGTGCAACTGTTCAATAACCGCCAGGTTTTTTATAATCAGCTCGTTTAGCATGGCGTTGTTCAGCGTTCTCCCCAGCGCAGTTTGGTGCGCAGCACTTCAAAATACTCTTTGTCGGCGCTCTTGATCAGGCGGGTACACATTTGCGCCTTGCTGATGGTAACAACATCCTGCGCCTGCAGCGCCATCCCCACTTGGCCGTCGGCGGTAAAAAATACCCGTTCCTTGTCAATCCGCATGGTGATGCGGATATGCGACTGGTCGGAGACAATGATGGGGCGATTGGTAAGGGTATGGGCGCATATGGGGGTGATCACCAGGCAATGCAGCCCCGGCGACACAATGGGCCCGCCGGCGGCAAGATTGTAGGCGGTGGAGCCGGTGGGCGAGGAGACGATCATGCCATCGGCCTTGAAGGTGGTGAGATAGTGCTCGTCCACCCACACCTCCATATCGACAATACGCGCCAGCGCCCCCTTGTTGATCACCACGTCGTTAAGCACCTGATAATCGGCAATCTGCTCGCCGTCGCGCTCAATGGCAGCGTCGATCATAATGCGGTTGGAAACGGTAAAGTCGCCGCGCAGTACCCGGTCGAGTTCGACATACAGTTTATCTATGGTGATTTCGGTGAGAAAACCAAGGCTGCCCAGATTGACACCGAGAATCGGCACCTCGTGCCGCCCTACCTGACGCGCCACCGAGATGAGGGTACCGTCACCGCCGAGCACCACAATAACGTCGGCACGCGCCGGAATATCGGCACGGGGCAGACCGCTTCTGTCTCCCAGCGCCGCCGCCAGTTCATCCTCCACCAGCACCTTGCAGTCACGCATCTCAAGCCAGGCGCACAGCCGTTTGGCCACATCGGCCGCCGCACTGTTGTTGCGCTTGGCGTACACCCCGACGCTTTTAATCATAAGGCAATCTCCCGCACATAAAAGGCAGGCAAAACGTACCACATGCGTCGGCCAAAGTCCAACGGCGAAGCGTTGCCGCACGCCGACAAGCGTGCTATGCTCACGCGGCAATTCAGCGCAGCATGGAGAGTATAGGACTTTACGGATTGAAGTGGAAATATTATGGATTTGTTTACCGCCGCCTGCGACAACCGCCACGCCCCGTTGGCCGAACGCCTGCGCCCGCGCACTCTGGACGAGGTAGTCGGCCAGCGCCATCTGCTCGACGCCGGTTGTCCGCTGCGCCTGCTGATAGAGAACGACCAGCTCACTTCACTTATTCTGTGGGGACCACCCGGCACCGGCAAAACCACCCTGGCACAGGTGATAGCAAATTCCACCAGCAGCAGCTTTGTCCCCTTTTCCGCCATCAATAACGGGGTAAAGGATATCCGCGCCGTCATCGATCGCGCTCGCGACCTGCTGGCCATGTACAGCCGCCGCACCATCGTCTTTGTCGATGAGATTCACCGTTTCAACAAATCCCAGCAGGACGCTTTTCTCCCCGCGGTGGAAAACGGCGACATCATCCTCATCGGCGCCACCACCGAGAATCCCTCTTTCGAAATCAACAGCGCCCTGCTCTCCCGGGCGCGGGTTTTTGTACTCGAAGCGCTCAGCGGCGCCGACATCACCACCCTGCTGCGCCGCGCCATGGACGATCCACGCGCCTTTGACGGCACCCCACCGCTCATTGACGACGCAGCCATCGAGCAACTGGCTCACAGCGCCCAGGGCGATGCCCGTGTGGCACTGGGCAATCTGCAACTGGTGGTTGAAGCTGCCGCCGGACAAGCCATAAACGGCGATTTTGTCGCCAAAACCCTGCAACGACGCGCCTTACGCTACGACAAAGGCGGCGACGAGCACTATCAGGTAATTTCGGCATTCATCAAAAGTATGCGCGGCAGCGACCCGGACGCCACGCTGTACTGGCTGGCACGGCTGCTGGAGGCCGGTGAAGACGCCAAATTCATCGCCCGGCGCATGGTGATTCTGGCGGCGGAAGATATCGGCAACGCCGACCCGCGCGCCCTGCAACTGGCGGTAAGCGCCCAGCAGGCGGCCCACTTTACCGGCCTGCCCGAAGCGCGCATCATCCTGGCCCAGGCGGCCACCTATCTGGCCTGCGCTCCCAAGAGCAACGCCGCTTACGCCGGCATCAACAGCGCCCTGGACGAAGTGCGCAACAGCGGCAGCCTGCCGGTGCCCATGCACCTGCGCAACGCCGCCACCGCGCTGATGAAACAACAGGGCTACGCCGCCGGATACCGCTACGCCCACGACGACTGCACCGGCTACCGGGCACAGGAATACCTGCCGGAACAACTGCGCGGACGGCGGTTCTACCAGCCGGTGGAACGTGGCTACGAAAAAACCATCAACGACAGAATGCGCTACTACCAGCGCCTGAAAGAGGAACAGTTACAGCAGGAAAACCTACAAGGTAATAACCCAGAAGAAACCGGAAATTGACACAATACTCAGCAACACCAGCGAAAAATACAACTCGTCCGACTTGCGCCGCTTGCGCATCAGGTTAATGACAATCCCCAGCAGACCCAGCACCAGCGCGCCAAACAGCATCCAGTACACATAATACATCAGCTGCATATCCCAGCCGCGCTCGGCAGCAAGATTATTGATTCGGGCAAAAAAGGTGGTAGCACGCGGCTTGGCCTCGCTTACCAGATAAATAGAAGCGATCACCAACCCCCAGCCGATAACAGAAAACCAGCGCAGCGAGCGCAACAGCACATCCCTGCGCTGCCGCCGGTCACGCCGCCTGCTACGACGATCATTAGCGTAACGGCCATCATCAAACCGACGCCGATCAAGAGCCTGCGCCATCACATACCTCCATCAAAAGCTGAGATCATATACCTCCTATTTATCGACATCTACACGCAAATGGTTTAATTCACTCGCTACATGGCCATGAACTATCTGATATGCAAGATATTAAACCACATTTACAAACATATCCAGCCTAAACAACCGGACACGAAAAACCAACTTCGGTCAATAACCACTTGACCAACACCAGCCTACTATCTATAATCCCCCCTGCCTGTGCCGAAGTGGTGGAATTGGTAGACACGTCGGTCTCAAAAACCGATGGCTTCTGGCCGTGCCGGTTCGATTCCGGCCTTCGGCACCAACACAGGAACTCAGCCCCCGATTCGTCGGGGGTTTTTTCTTTGCGCCCGGCCATGCACAGCAGTGCCACTATTACATTCCACCACCAAAGCCCTGTCGGCCTACTGGAACTTACCGCCACCGACAGCGAGCTGCAGCGCGTCCGAATCATCCCTTACGGCCACATTGTAGCGCAACCAGACCCGGCGCAAACCACCGGCAACGCCATACTGCGTCAGACCTGCAACCAGCTGGACGAATATTTTTCCGGCCAACGAACATGTTTCACCATCCCCTTATCACCTGCTGCCAGCCCGTTCCAGCGACGGCTGCGCAATGCCCTGATACAACTACCCTACGGCGCCACCATCAGCTACGGCCAACTGGCGCGCATCTGCGGCAACCGCAACGCCGCCAGAGCCATAGCCTCGGCTCTGGCCGCCAACCCTCTGCATATCGTCATCCCCTGCCACCGCGTCATCCGTGCCGACGGCGCCCTGTCCGGCTACGCCGCCGGGCCACAGGCAAAACGCTATTTACTGCAGTTGGAAGGCAAAGTTGCCAAGTAACTGCGCGCCACCGCCACATCGGCATCAGCCCAGTCCAGTGTCGGCAACTCTTCCGGCGCCAGCCAGCGCAAGGCTTGATGTTCCGTCGCTTTGAGAATACCGCGGGATATGCGGCAGACGAACGGGTGCAGTTCAATGGTAAAATCGGCATAACACCAACGCGACAGCGGCAAAGCGGCGACAACCGCCACCTCAACGCCCAGCTCCTCGACAATCTCCCGCTTTATGCAAGTAACAGCATCCTCACCCGGTTCTATTTTGCCACCGGGAAATTCCCACTTAAGCGGATGACCCATGCTGCGACTGCGCTGTGCCGCCAGCACCAGGCCATCTTTTTCGATAACAGCACATGCTACCGCCAGCGCCGCTGCCGCCGTGGCACCCATCCTAATTACCGAACACTTGTTGCAGCAATGCGGTGCTGCGCGCGGCAGGATTAGTGCGGATTTTAGCTTCTTCGTCGGCCATCAGGGTAAACAGGCCGTCAGTGGTCTTGCTGGTAAGATAATCTTCCAGATCAAGGGATGGTTTACTGGCAAAGGGGAGCGCGTTGTACTGTTGCAGCAACTCGGCGTAGGTGGCATAAACACCAGTCTGCTGCATTTTTTCGTGCACCACCGGCTTAAAACGCTGCTGTAACGTGGCAGATGTCTTGCGGCGAAAGTAATCGGTAGCGGCACTGTTACCACCGTTGTAAATGTTCATCACATCGGTCAGGCTCATCTGCTTTACGGCATCCAGCAGCACCGGCTTTGCTTCCACCACGGCGGCGCTGGCGGCCCGATTCATCTGCGTTTCAAAGTTATCCACCTCGCCACCCAGACCAACTGCGCGTAATGCGCTGGCCACAGTCTGCATCTGCTGCGGCAGAGGAATTTTTACCCGCACATCATCATTAAAGGCACCGTTGGCGGCACTTTCCACGGCCCGTTCGCCACCAACCTGCAACGCCTGGCGCAGGCCGGCAGCAATGGTGTTTTCATCCAGCACCGCGCCAGAAGACCCAAGCGCCCCCAGCAACTGGCTGATCTGCGCGTTGTTTTCCACCTCGACACAACCCCAGACCAGAGGCAGCGACAACAAACAAATAACGGCAAATATTCTAATTTTCTTCATTCTTCATCTCCTCCCAAAAAGCAACAAGGGACAGTCCCGCTTTAATCATGCGTCAATTGGCGGTTGCAGCGGTGAAAACAATAGCATAAACTCTGGCGGTCGCCATCAATGACCGGAACAGGAACTTTGCATGCTTAGCTTCATCGCCGCTTCCACCGCCCTGGCACTGGCGCCGGGGCCGGATAATCTGTTTGTACTTACCCAGTCGATGCTGCATGGCCGCCGCGTCGGGCTGCTGGTTACTCTGGGGTTGTGTACCGGCCTTGTCGGCCATACTGCTGCCGTAGCATGTGGCGTAGCGGCGCTGTTTAAAACATCACCATTGGCGTTTATCGGCCTAAAATCCATCGGCTCCGCCTATCTGCTGTATGTGGCTCATCAGGCGTGGCGGGCCGGACGACGGGCGGCGCGTTCCCGGCCGCAGGCGCCACAATTGTCACCGTGGCAACTGTACCAACGCGGTGTCATCATGAATATCACCAACCCGAAAGTCACCATTTTCTTTCTGGCATTTCTGCCGCAATTTGTGGTGATAAACAACGGCGCTGTCGCCAGCCAGATTGCGCTGCTCGGCGCCCTGTTCATCATAACCACCATCGTTGTCTTTGGCACTATCGCCATCCTCGCCGGCACCATCGGCGCCTGGCTGGGGGATTCTCCCCGCGCCATGCGCTACCTCAACTATGCCGCCTGCATGGTACTGGTTACCCTGGCACTGAAACTGTTTACGTCTCCGTTTTTTCCCCAGTGACAATCTCAATTGCAACGCCAGCCCATAAGACTCCATCGCTGGCTGCAGTATCGACATGCCCCGCTACCATTGCAGTGATTCTATTTTACTTTGTACACTCCTGGTTGCGGCGCAACACCAGCACCGCTTTTTTGCGACCACAAAATTCCCTTAGCACTGAATAACCCGGCGCATGGAGATTGACGGGATGTTTAATCGAGTAGTAGACCAGTGCCAAATCGGCGCTAGCGGCACTGTCGCTGATGGCGGACTGGAATGACACCGCTTCGGGATAGATGGTCAGGTTGCAATCGTCACCGCGCAT
>JAMOOS010000118.1 GCA_027065245.1 Desulfuromonadaceae bacterium
GCCAGTTTGCCGGTGGATATCTGTATTTCGGCTGTGGTTGCTTTGTCCGGCTGTGGCAGCTTGATCTGTACGCTGCCGTTATCATCTCTGCACGGTAGAGGCTTGGGGATGGGGGCTACAGACAGACCGGCGTCGTTAACGCCTATCAGGGTATTGTCGCAGATGGTTACGTCCCAGTTGTTGCGCAGTCGACACACGAACCTTAAAGAACGCGGATCGCTGATATCCACCACATTGATATTGCTGACGCCGTCATTTATATACGCGTAGTGGCCGTGTACTTTTACCCGGGAGGGGAATCCGGGCAGATTGATGAAATCGGCAATTTCCGGTGCACCGCCGGAGTTGAGATCGACACTGATCAGTCCCATGGTTTCGCTGGGGATAAAGGCGAAGCCGTCACGAACCGCAATGGTACGCGGCTGTGATTTGACCAGATTCTTCTGATATGTCAGGCTGTGTTCCAGTTTGGCTTTACCATCATGTAGCGAATAGATCATCAATCCCTTGTTCTGGTCCAGAGCGTATATGCATCGCCCCGAAGTTGAGATCGCCTTGGCATCGACGGGAACCAGTGGCCGCGGCGGGACGGCAGTGGCCAGGTTTGTGGGTACGCAGAATATCCCGTTGTTTCGAACGCCCAGATACAGAGTATTGTCGCTGGCGAATATATGGTGTATCGGCAATGTGGTTGCGGTCAGTGTAGATGCCTGCCACCTGGTGTTGTTTGTCGCCGGGTTGACGCGCATGATGCCGTGTTTGCGTACCGACAGGTAGAGGGTAGTTTTGTCATGGCTGATGTCGTTGATAAATCCCGGTATTTTCAAGCTGGTCAGGCGGCTGAGACCACTGTTTTGAGTATAGCGATATAGTTGCAGAGAGTTTTTCCAGCCAAGACATATTGTGCCTGCCACCGTTGCCAGCCTTGCCCTGCGGCGTTCACCAAATTTCAGCTCGATATCATTCTTGTCAGTGATTCCGGCGCTGTGGGTATCCACAACGGAAAACCCGTCCCGGAGTATCAGCCCAATCGCGTATCTGCCATATAGTTTCAGAAGGCCGCAGCGACCGCGCAGCAGAAATCGCTTCAACAGTTTTACGTCACCGTTGCCGTGCAAGTCAAACAGATGCACCATGCGAGAAAAACTGGACGCCATCAACCTGTTGCCGACAATGCTTATGGCATGAACCGGAATCTCGGTGCGCAGTATTGGCGTTTTTGGCCTGTCGGCCTCAACACTGTAAAGACCCTTCGGGCCGCAGGCGAGATAAAGCAAATTACGGTATGGAGCCATTGAATGCACTACCAGGCCGTTAAGAGGGTAAAATTTTGGCTGCAGCGGCTGCGCCGGATTGCCGATATCGCATCGGCATAAGCACTTGGCATCGATGTAATACAGAATTCCATCGTGCAATTGCAGTTTTGTCGCTGTTTTTCTTGCTGTGATGGTGCCAATTCGGCGCGGTCGTCCGGGCTGGTTGGTAGCGTATAAAACTATTCCAGATGTGCGCGATGCCACGGCCAGTATATTGTTCTCGCTGGCCAGACTGACAATGTGGTGATCTGACATTACATGCCATTTTAGCGCCGGGTTGTCGATATCGCTGATATCGAAGGCATATACCCCCTTCATGGTGGCCACGTACAGAACATTGCCGGTAACGCAGATCTTCCATGCCTTGTCGTCTAATTTAAGAGCAAGAAGCGATTTCGGTCTGGCTGGATTACTGATGTCAAAGGCGATAACACCGCTCTTGCCGCAGGCCAGCCATAACCGGTTATCGGTGATACGCATATCGGAGGGATAAAACCACGTATAGCGAAACGCAGCTACAGTTTCCGATCTTTGTGGCAGGGGCTGCAGTACCGCAGTGGTTTTTTCGTTGGCGGCTATACCGGTAACGGTAAGGGAATAATGATCACTGTTTACGGTTATGCCGAGCCGTTGCGGGCGGCAGGGCGGGTGAACTCGATTGATAGATACTTGAACGTAGATCAGCAAAGCCACATAAGCGCATAGTGCCAGTACCAATAAATACCTTTGCATCAATCTGGTAGTATGCCTGATCATCGCCCCATCTCTTGGTTGCACCCGGTGGCGTTGATGTAGCTGGCAACTACCTGGAGCAGTTGCTCGCGCCGGTATGGTTTGCACAGATGGGTGTTCATGCCAGCGGCGATACATTCAGCGACACTGTCTTCGCCGCCGTGGGCGGTGAGGGCAATGATGGGTATATCGTTGTCGCGGCGTATAATTCTGGTGGCCTCAAAACCATCCATTACCGGCATCTGACAATCCATGAGAATGATGTCAAACGACTGCAGGCGCAGAACTTCCAGGGCTTCGACACCGTTGGTTACCACGGTGAGACTATAACCGGCCTGTTCCAGGATAAGGCTTACCAGTTTTTGATTGGTGCTGTTGTCTTCTGCCAGCAGTACCCGGCCACCGCAGCTGTTGGCAGCGTCTGGTTTTTCCGGTGTTTTTGCTGGCACGGATGACGAAGACGATACTGTCTGTTGCGGTACTGTTTTTGTGCCTGCCAATTGCCTGAGGATTTGCAGTATTGCCGCCGGATATAACGGTTTGTTGAGAATCGCCGTGATCCCCATGGTTGTTTTGCTGGCATCGCCCAGCGGTTTGCAGCGCGGAGTTATATAGACGATGCTGCGCAGATCGTCTCGTTGCAAGGCGTTAAATAGTTCCAGTATGTTGCCAGGCAGGGCGTCGTCGATAAATATGTATTCTCTACCTTGTGGTGCTGCTGTTGTGTGATGCAGCAGCTCTCTGCAGGAGTCGCAGCAATGGCAGTTGATGCCGTGGTGGCGCAGATGGCCTGCCAGCATGGTGCGCAGATCGTCATTGGCGCTGGCGATAACGGCTTTTGCGGTGAACTGTTCAACGGTCGTTTCAGTTTTGCCATGGCAGGTAAAAGGAATAGTCGCATCAAATATTGTGCCGCCGCCGCTGGCGTCGGCAACAGTTATTGAGCCCTGCATCAGGTCGATAAGTTGCTGAACAATGGCCAGACCCAGACCGCTGCCACCGTACTTGCGGGTGGTGGAACTGTCGGCCTGGGTAAACACCTCGAATATATCCTTCTTGGCGCTGTCACTCAAACCGATGCCGCTGTCGCGTACCTGCATGTTCAGGGTGCAGTTTTTTCCCTGCTGCTCAACGTGGACGGTCACAGTTATATGGCCGTGCTGGGTGAATTTTATGGCGTTGGAGAGCAGGTTGCTGAGGATTTGGTGCAGCCTTTTATCATCCCCTGTCAGGGAGCAGGGCATGCCTGGGGTGGTTATGAGATTAAGCTCCAGTCCCTTGCCTGCGGCAGTAGCGGCAAACAGTTCCATGATCTGCTCCAGCAGCGCCAGCAGATTAAAAGGGGTGTGCTCAATCTCGAGTTTACCCGCCTCTATCTTGGCGATGTCGAGAATGTCATTGAGTATTTTGAGCAGTTTCTCGCCGTTGGAATGGATGAGTGCGGCCATCTCCTGCTGCTCTGGGTCGTCGATACGGTCTTTGAGCAGTTCTGCCATGCCCAGAACGCCGATCATGGGTGTGCGGATCTCATGACTCATGTTGGCGAGAAAGCGCGATTTGGCGGCGCTGCTTTCCAATGCCTGGGCGCGTGCCAGACGCAGGCTGTGTACATTGGCCTGCAGCTCCTGGTTTTTTTGAGACAGTTCGCTGGTGCGCTGAGCCACTTGGCGCTCCAGGTCGTGACTGTACTGTTCCAGGGCAATTTCGCGGCGGTTTATCTCGTGCAGCATGTTGTTGAAGGCGCTGTGCAGTTCGACAATTTCAGCGATATTGTTGTGGGTAGGCAGATCGCTGTCCGGCAGATAATTTTTGTCGCTGGTTATTATGCGCATCCGTTCCAGCAGTTGCTGTAACGGCATGGTGATAAGCCGTTTCATGCGGTTGCTTACTATAAATGCCAGCATCAGAATTGTACCAAAGGATATAAGCGTCACCATGATGAAGCGGAGAATGTTGTAAATCACCATGTCCCGGCTTACCTGGATGTATACACAGCCAACATACTGGTCATTATTGAAAATTGGTGTATAAACGCTCAGAGATGAATTGTCGCTGGTGTGGATGCTGTTGCCGCTGCGACTGACTATCTGCAGATACTGGCTGTCAAAGCGTTTGTCGGCTACAATGCCGTTGTTTATGGCGTAGTTGCTGTTGACAAACTGGGCAAAAATTTTACCGCTGGCATTGATCAGGTAGGCGATCTGGACGCTGGGTTCCTGATTTAAGGTGCGCAGAATTTTTGCTGCCCGGAAGCGGTCGTGATTTGAGACCGAAGTCATGGAATTGGAGCCGATAATGCGTGCCAGAGTGGTAGTCTTGTCCAGCAGGCTGTTGTTAAGCGCTTTGCCTTGAATATATATGGCCAGTGCCAGCATGATTACCAGAGCCGCAGCACAGGTGAGCATCACTATGCGGGTGATTTTGCGGCTGATGGTAGTGTAGCTGTTAAACGGCATGGTCCCCCTGGACCCGCAGGGTAGGCGGGCGGATAATTGGGTATGTTTCTGGTGTAGAATTGACAAGTTAGTTGTATTTAATGGCGTTATCTTATGGTTGTTGCCGTCAAAGGTCAACAGATATTTGCGTCGGCGCTTATACCATGTGCGGGAGAGAGCATACAATATGAATGTCGTGGATGTAACCGGAGTGGGGAAAAGTTATGCCGATTTGACCGTGCTTGACAACGTGAACTTTGCCATTGACGAGTGCGGCAAAGTGGGGCTGATCGGGCGCAATGGCAGTGGCAAGTCAACCTTGCTCAAGATTATTGCCGCCCTGGACAGTGCCGACACTGGCACCATCAGTAAAAAGAAGGGTGCCAGCATCGTCTACCTGGCTCAGGAACCACAGCTTGATGCCGACTTGTCTGTTGCCGACTGGCTGCGGCAGTCGTTTAGCGTGGCTAACAGCAAACGGCAGCGCTTTGAACAGCTTGCTGAGCAGCTGGCGGTGGAATCCGCCGCCCCTGTGCTGGAGCGTTTGCTGGCCGAGCAGCAGCAATTGCAGCAGTGGCTCGATATCCATCAAGGCTGGAATATCGATCATCGCATCGACGAGATCTGTACCCGCTTGGGCATTGTCGCCGGTGACCGGTTGCTGGGAACCCTTTCCGGCGGCCAGCGCAAGCGGGTGGCGCTGGCCGGAGCGTTGCTGCGTCAGCCCGATCTGCTGTTGCTGGACGAGCCCACCAACCATCTCGATGCCGACAGCATCAACTGGCTGGAGCAGGAGCTGATCGGTTATCGTGGCGCGGTAATGCTGGTCACTCATGACCGCTACTTTCTCGACCGGGTGGTGGACAGGATGTTTGAACTTGACGGTGGCCGCCTACAGGTGTTCAACGGCAATTACAGTGACTATCTGCGGCAGAAACAGGAGCAGTTGGAGCAGGACAGCGCCCGCCACAGCCGCCTGCTCAACCTGCTGCGGCGCGAGGAAGCGTGGTTGCAGCGCGGCGCCAAAGCGCGTACCACCAAACAGAAGGCGCGTATCGGTCGGGTGGAAAAATTGCGTGCCCAGCAGCAGACGGCGCGGCGCAGCGATGTGAACCTTAAATTTGCCGATGGCCAGAAACTCGGTGGCACTATTCTCGAATTGGACGGAGTAACGCTGGCACCGGGCGGCGAGACTCTGGTGGAAAAACTGTCGTTTATCATGCGCCCCGGCGAACGCTTAGGGATTCTCGGTCCCAACGGTTGCGGTAAAACGACCCTGTTGCGCACCATAATGGGGGAGATCTCACCTGTTAGCGGCACGGTTACCATCGGGCGCAGAACGCGTATCGGATACATCGATCAACAGCGCAGCGGTCTGGACGAAAAGGGCAGTGTTGCCGCCGCCCTTGGTGATGGCGACTGGGTGGAGATCGGTGGTAAAAGGCGGCATAAAAGCGGTTTTCTCGAGGAGTTCCTCTTTGATTACGCCGATCAGCGCAAACCGGTATCCACCTTGTCCGGCGGCGAACGGGCGCGGCTGCTGCTGGCGCTGTTGATGTTGCAGGGTGCCAATCTGCTCATTCTCGACGAGCCCACCAACGATCTCGATATCCCCACGTTGCAGGTGCTGGAACAGGCTCTCATGGATTTTGGCGGTTGCGTGGTGCTGGTCACCCACGATCGCTATCTGCTCGACCGCGTGGCAACCTCCATCCTGTTGTTTGCCGGTAACGCTACGGCGGTGCGGTATGCCGGTAATTTCAGCGATATGTGTCGCCAGCGTCAGTTGGCCCTGGCCGATGAAAAACACGTTGTCGCCGCGGCGACAACGGAAAAGCCGGTGTCGCGGCGGCGCAAGCGCAGTGGACTGAGCTACCGTGAAAAACAGGAACTGGCGCAGGTTGAAGCGCAGATTGAGCAGCTGGAACAGGAGCGGGCGGCGATTGAACAGAAACTCGCCGCTCCGCAGGGACAGTCTGGTGCCGATCTGGCTGCTATGGGGGTGCGTTTTGCTGCCGTGGAAGAGGAGTTGCAACGCTGTTTTCAGCGCTGGGAAGAACTGGAAAGCCGCCGCGAAAACGGTTGAGCCTGCCGCCGTCCGCATTCTGCCAAAGCATGTTGACATTTCCCGCTGTAATCGTATACAGTACACAGGTTAAACAGCCCGCATTGGCATGATGACGACACGGCGTGGATTGCGCGTCGGCGCCGTCAGCATTTTATCTCTGGTTTCAGCACTGAAACCTTAAATAATTCATTGAGGAGGATCGATAATGATCGAAGCATATCTGCAACATGAAGCAGAGAGAAACGCCCAGGGTATTCCTGCGCTGCCTCTCAATCCGACACAGGCTAAAGAGCTGTGTGAGCTGCTGGTAAATCCCCCTGCAGGCAAGGAGGAATTTCTTCTTAACCTGCTCAAGGAGCGTATCTCTCCGGGCGTTGATCCTGCCGCCGAAGTCAAAGCTGACTTTCTCAACAAGATTATTCAGGGTGAGGTAACTTCTCCTCTGATAGACAAAGTGGAAGCAGTGCGTATCCTCGGCACCATGATGGGCGGGTACAATATTCAGCCGCTGATTGCCGCGTTGCAGATCGATGAACTGGCCGACGAGGCCGCCTGCGCCCTGTCCGGCATGGTTCTCATCTATGATGCTTTTGACGATGTGTTCAAACTGAGTCAGGCCGGCAACGCCGCCGCTAAAAAAGTTATCGAGTCCTGGGCTGATGCCGAGTGGTTTACCTCCAAGCCGGAGCTGCCAGAAACCATCACCGTAAAAGTGTTCAAGGTTGACGGTGAGATCAATACCGACGATTTCTCCCCTGCCGGTGATGCCTGGAGTCGCCCGGATATTCCCCTGCATGCGCTGGCCATGGGCAAGACCGCATTCCCCGGCGGTATCGAAGATATTGCCAAGTGGCGTGAAGAAGGTCATCAGGTGGCTTTTGTCGGCGATGTTGTCGGTACCGGTTCTTCGCGTAAGTCGGCGTGTAACTCAGTGCTGTGGCATATTGGTGAGGATATCCCCGCCGTACCCAACAAGCGTCGCGGCGGTGTGATTATCGGTGGCGTTATCGCGCCCATCTTCTTCAATACCGCTCAGGATTCCGGCGCGCTGCCCCTGCGTCTCGACGTGTCCAAAATCAACAAGGGTGACATCATCACCATCAACACCAAAGAGGGCAAGGTATACTCCGAGTCCGGCGAGGTGCTGGCTACCTTTGAGATTGCTCCCAACACCCTGCGTGACGAGTTCCGCGCCGGTGGCCGTACCCCGCTGATCATCGGACGCAAACTTACCGAGCGTGCCTGTGAGGCTCTGGGTCGTC
This sequence comes from Desulfuromonadaceae bacterium, assembly GCA_027065245.1. Lineage (GTDB taxonomy): Bacteria > Desulfobacterota > Desulfuromonadia > Desulfuromonadales > Desulfuromonadaceae > Desulfuromonas. The sequence continues at coordinate 7,814 of JAMOOS010000118.1, forward strand.
CCGCGCCCACCATCTTCATCAAGCCCGACAATCCCGAAGTGAAGCCCGGCCAGGGTTTCTCGCTGGCGCAGAAGATGGTCGGCAAGGCCTGTGGTGTGGACGGCGTTCTGCCCGGCACCGCTTGCGAGCCAAAGATGACCACCGTAGGTTCCCAGGATACCACCGGACCCATGACCGCTGACGAAATTAAGGAACTGGCCTGCCTCAAGTTCCAGGCTCCCATGTTCATGCAGTCTTTCTGTCATACCGCCGCTTATCCCAAGCCGGCTGACGTAAAGATGCACAACACTCTGCCCAAGTTTATCTCCGATCGCGAAGGTGTGGCTCTGCGTCCCGGCGACGGTGTTATCCACAGCTGGCTCAATCGTCTGCTGCTGCCCGATACCGTAGGTACCGGCGGTGACTCACATACCCGTTTCCCCATCGGTATCAGCTTCCCGGCCGGTTCCGGTCTCATCGCTTTTGCCGGTGCCCTCGGTTTCATGCCGCTGGATATGCCGGAATCGGTGCTGGTGCGCTTTAAAGGCGAGTTGAACGAAGGGATCACCCTGCGCGACGCTGTTAACGCCATCCCTTATTATGCCATCAAACAAGGGCTGCTCACCGTACCCAAAAAGAACAAGGTCAACGTATTTAACGGCCGCATTCTTGAGATGGAAGGTCTGCCCAACCTGTCGGTAGAGCAGGCGTTTGAGCTTACCGACGCCGCCGCCGAGCGTAGCGCCGCCGCCGGTTGCATCCAGCTCTCCGAAGAGTCGGTGTGCAAGTATCTGCGTTCCAACATCGCCTTGATGGAGAGCATGATCCGCGACGGCTATCAGCATGCGCCCACCCTGCAGAAGCGTATCGACGCCGTTAAAGAGTGGTTGAAAGATCCCAAACTGCTCAAGGCTGACAGCAACGCCGAGTACGCCGCCGTTATCGAGATCGATCTGAGCGAGATCACCGAGCCGATCCTGGCCTGCCCCAACGATCCCGATGATGTCAAGCTGCTTTCCGAGGTACAGGGTACCCCGATTCAGGATATCTTTATCGGTTCCTGCATGACCAACATCGGTCACTTCAGGGCCGCCGGTAAAATATGGGAAGGCAACAAGTTCAATCCCAACGATCGTATCTGGATCTGCCCGCCTACACGCATGGATCAGGCCAAGCTGAAGGACGAAGCATATTTCGCCATCTTCAACCAGGTTGGCGCGCGTATCGAAACCCCGGGCTGCTCTTTGTGCATGGGTAACCAGGCGCGGGTTCCCGATGGAGTAAACATGTTCTCCACCTCTACGCGTAACTTCAACGATCGTATCGGAAACGGCGCGCAGGTATACCTCGGCAGCGCCGAGCTGGGTGCGGTAACCGCCCTCAAAGGCGAGCTGCCCACTCCGGCTGAATATCTGGCCATCTACAAGGAGAAAGTATCGCCTTGCAAGGACGAGGTATATGTCTACCTGCAGTTTGATGAGCTGGGTGAGTTTGACGCGGTGTACAAGCGCTGCGACATCTAAACCGGTTTACTAACCGGCAGTAAAAGTACCATCGGCGGGCTGTCGCATTAGCGGCGGCCCGCTTTTTTGTTTTTTAGTGGATGGATAATAAGGGTGATAAGTACAGGGGGGAGACATCCAGTCCGGCAGTGCGGGCGGCGGTGATGAAGATGTGGCAGTCGTTTTCCAGCTCGGTGTAGTGGCGCTGCAGTTCGCTGGCGGCCAGGTGGAGTTGGTTGGGGCGGGTGATGCGGCTGCCGATGTGGCTGAGGGCGCGCTTGATGGTTGCCGGATCGCGGTAGGCGCACAGCCAGTTTTTGTCGATCATGCGCGGTAAAATGGAGCGGAAGCTGTCGGGCAAAATCTCCCTGCGTTGCTGCAGGCTGGCGTAAATAGCGGCGGCGAACTCCTCCAGCCCTTGCTGGTGGTAGCGTTGCCAGTTGACGGCGGTAAAGTGGTCGTAAAAAATATCGATAATGATGGGGCGGTAGCGGCCATACTGCTTGTCTATGCGTGCGCAGCTGCGGCGGAAAATTTCATTGTCACGGGCGAAACTGTCGAGACGGCGGTGCTGACGCAGCCCGGCTATGATGCCGGGCGGGTACTGGTTGTGCAGCGTGCCTTTAACAAAGTCGCCGATGATATTGCCGACAAGATGCTCGGTGTCGCTGGTAGACAGGAGCAGATGGAGTAGGTAGTTCATTAGTCGTTGGTGTTGCCGCCGGGGGCGGTGCTTTTTGCGCTACTGGTTGTGGTTAGTAGCTGCGCTTTTTTTGCCGCCAGTTGCGCCTTTAGTTTTTGTACCAACTGGGCGAAGACCTTGCGATTCTTGCGTGCCAGTGGCTTGGCGGCGGTAGCATGCATCTTGAGCGGATTGATAGCGCGACCGTTTTTGAACACGCGGAAATCGAGATGGGGGCCGGTAGCCAGCCCGGTCATGCCCACGTAGGCGATGGTTTCGCCCTGGCGTACCCGTTTGCCCTTGCGCATGCCGCGGGCGAAACGGCTCAAGTGAATATAGGTGGTCTCGTAGCCGTTGCTGTGGCGCAGGCGCAGCTTGTTGCCGTTGTAACGGTCGCGGCTTTTCTGGATGATTACACCGTCGGCTACAGCGTGAACCGGGGTGCCGGTGGGGGCGGCGTAGTCGATGGCCAGATGGGGCTTCCACTTGTTGAGTACCGGATGGAAGCGGCGCCGGGTAAAACCGGAGGAGATGCGGGTGTATTTGAGCGGTGCCTTTAAAAACGCCTTGCGCAGGCTTTTGCCGTTTTCATCGTAGTAACCGCCGTGGCCGGAGCCATCATCAAAATAGTAGGCGAAATAACTGCGCCCGGCGTTGTTGAATTCCGCTGCCAGCAATTTGCCGTAGCCGGCCAGATTGCCATCGCGATAGCGTTTTTCCACCAGTACGACAAAGTAATCCCCCTGACGGATATCGCGGATAAAGTCGATATCCCAGGCAAATATGTCCATCAGACGTTGAGCCAGTTCTGATGATTCGCCCAGGCTACCGACAGTGGCGAACAGGTTCGAATTGATTACGCCGCCGATGCTTTCCACTTTTATCTCGTAGGGAATCGGCTCACGCCTGATGTCGAATTTATCGTCCACCTGTCGAATTATCAGCTGTTCGTTTTTGTCGATATCGTAATAAAAACTGACAAAATTATCCCCTTCAACTTCTATGCGATACTGATGTCCGGCACACAGGCGGCTGAGTGGGAACACCTTTTCACTCTGCCGGGCGATGGCGAGAATCTGTGCCGGTGAAAAATAGCTCCCCAGTAACGCAGTGATGGTGTCGCCATTATGCACCTGTTCGCAGTAGGTTTTGAGCTGCGGTTTGGCAGTGTCGGCGTTGTTTTGCGCCGGTTGTTGGTTCTGCTCCTCTGTTGGTGTGGCCGTTTTTGTGATACTGGCTCCAGCCGACTCGGAAGTGTTGGCCGATGGTTGTTTCTGGCAGCGGCTGCTGCCTACCGTATAACCGAACGCGAAAAAAATTACCGCTACAACACTTGCCATAAGAATAATTAACGGCGTATGCTGCCCGATATAGCGCTGTCGCATGGAGTGGTATTTGTTATCACTGTTCATTTGTTTTATGTAATATTCCTCTGCTGGATGGATCTGTTTGAAGCGATGGATGCCGGTTATGAAAATACGCGGCGCATAGTAGCAGTAACGGTGTGGCGCTGTCCAGCTTGAACAGAGCAGTTTGCTTGCCTTGAATAGTGGAAAATATGATTAATGTAGAACGGTTGTGTGATGAGTTCTCCCGACTGGCCAGTATTGCCAGTCCGTCGCTGCACGAGGGCGAAATTGCCGCTTATTTGTCGCATCGCCTGGATGATATGGGTGCCGATGTGGTGATGGACGATGCGGCGGCAGCCATTGGCGGCGAGGCGGGTAACATAATTGCCCGTTTTCCTGCGGCGGGCGGATGTGAAGCCGATGAGCCGTTGTTGTTGTCGGCACACATGGATACTGTAATGCCGGCCAAAGCGGGGCGGGTGCGTCTGGAAGACGGCGTGTTTCGCAGCGACGGTACCTGCGTTCTCGGTGCTGACGATAAGTCTGGCATCGCCCAGATTATTGAAGCGATTACCGCCGTGCGTGCAGCAGACCGACCACATCCGCCGCTGGAAGTGGTGATCAGTGTAGCCGAGGAGGTGGGACTGCTCGGCGCCAAGCATCTCGATTGTTCCCGGTTGCGTGCCCGGCGCGGCCTGGTGCTGGATACCTCCGGGGTCGGCGTGGTGGCCAATCGCGCTCCGTGCGCCAACAAATTTCGCTTTGTGGTGCACGGGGTGGAAGCGCATGCCGGCTTGAACCCCGAGCAGGGGGTGTCGGCCATCCAGATTGCCGCCAGTGCCGTTGCCAATATGCGTCTGGGCCGGGTGGATAGCGAAACCACCGCCAATATTGGGGTGATAAATGGCGGCGTAGCCAGTAACATTATCCCCAATATGGTGCAATTGCTGGGCGAGGCGCGCAGCTTTGATGAAGAAAAGTTGCGGCGTCAGAGCGAGCATATGCGCCACTGTCTGGAACAGGCGGTGGATAAGGCACGCAGCGCCTGCGCCGGTTGGCTGCGTCTGCCGCGGTTGGAAATCCATAGCGACAGTGATTATCCGGCCTTGCTGGTGCGACGGGATGCGGCGGTGCTGCGTCGTCTTGAACAGGCGGCGGCGGCGCTGGAGCTGCCGTTGGCCGTGGGCGATTCCGGTGGCGGCAGCGACGCCAATATTTTCAGTTCGCGCGGCGTAGAGGTGGTGAATCTGGCCACCGGTATGCAGCAGGTACACAGCGTGGATGAATACATTCGTGTGGAGGATATGGCGCAGGTGTGCCGTCTGGTGGCGGGATTTATCAGCGCCTGAGTTGTTTTTTGCTCAAGCTGATTGGCCGGAGGCAGGATGAGATTATCTGAACGGTTACGGCAGGTTACCTTTCCACCCATTACCGAGGTTAAAAGCTGGCTGGACGGACGGCAGTTCAGTGCTGACCGGCCACTGGTGGATTTGTGCCAGGCCATCCCCGATTATCCACCGCCGCCGCAGCTGGTGGAGCACCTTGTCGCCCTGTTGCGTGACGACGCCACGTTGGCCATCTATTCTCCCGACGAGGGGTTGGTCGATGCGCGGCGCAGCGTGGCTGCCTGGTATCAGCGCCGCTATGGCGCCAGCCCCGATTATCGCCGTGTCTGTCTTACCATCGGTGCCAGTCAAGCTTTCTGGCTGGCCATGCTGGCTTTGTGTCGCGCCGGTGATGAAGTTATCGTGCCGCTGCCAGCCTATTTTGACCATCCCATGGGGTTGGAAGCGCTGGGGATTTGCCCCTGTTATCTCCCGTTTGCCAGTGATAATCCGCTGCCCGATCCCGCGCGCATTGCCGCCGCCATTAATGAGCGTACCCGCGCTATTTTGCTGGTAACGCCCAGTAATCCCACCGGCGCGGTGTTGCCGCCTGCCCTTATTGATGAATTATTCCAACTGGCCCGGTGCAACAATATCGCTCTGGTGCTGGATGAAACCTATAACGCCTTTGT
>JAMOOS010000119.1 GCA_027065245.1 Desulfuromonadaceae bacterium
GCGCCGCCGCGCCGCCACAGACAGTGCCTGCCATCCTTCCTCCAGCAAAACCGCCAGATGAGCCGCCAACACCAGCTCATTGGCATCTGCGGCGGCCAACACCATGGCAGCCAGACGGGGATGAAGTGGTAACTGCGCCAGGCGCCGTCCCGCTGCCGTCGGCGCTGCGTCAGCAGCAACGGCACCGATCTCCTGCAACACCCGTCGCGCCGCCCGGGCATGTACCGGTGGCGGCGGATCAATCCATTCCAACTGCTCACTGCCGCCGCAATCCCACAAGGCCACGTCCAACTCCAGGGCGCACAAATCGCTGCGCGTAATTTCCGCCGTGGCATAAGGTTGCAGCTGACGCTCGCGCCGCCACAGACGCAGGCAACGCCCCGGCGCGGTACGTCCGGCGCGTCCGGCGCGCTGCACCGCGCTGGCGTTGGAGATAAAGGTGGTATGCAGCCGGTTCATACCACTGGCGGGAGCGAAGCGTAACTGTTTTTCCAGACCGCTGTCGATCACGGCGGTAATACCGGCGATGGTAAGACTGGTTTCGGCAATATTGGTGGCCAGCACCACCTTGCGCTGCTTTGCTGCGCTCAGCGCCTGGCGCTGACGCTCGTACGGCAGCGCTGCGTACAATGGCAACAGTTCCAGGCAGCGCCGCTGTGCCAGCGGCTGTAACTGGCGCAGGCAGGTGTTGATCTCCGCCGCTCCGGGCAGAAACACCAGCACATCGCCGCCATCGTCGTCGGCAGCGTCCAGCAGCTGCTCCAGCGCCGCCGCCACTTGTTGCGGCAACGGCGCGCCACTGTCGCCGCAGTAATCAATCTGCACCGGAAAGCTGCGCCCGGCGCACTCCAGCGTCGGACAGTTATCCAGCGCGGCACTTAAGGCGGCGCAATCGATGGTGGCCGACATCACCAGCAGCTTCAGATCGTCGCGCCAGCCGTTGCGGGCGCAGCGAGTCAGCGCCAGGGCGAGATCGCTGTGCAGATGGCGTTCGTGAAATTCATCGAATATCACCAGCCCCACTCCGCCAAGCTCCGGATCACCGTGCAGACGACGGGTAAGGATCCCCTCGGTAACCACCTCGATCCGGGTGCGCGCGCTGACACGCCGCTGCTGGCGAATGGTATAACCGACACTGCCGCCAACCTTTTCACCCAGTTGCCGACTCATATAGGTGGCGGCATTCACCGCCGCCAGGCGGCGCGGTTCCAGCATCACAATGGATTTACCCGCCAGCCACGCCTCACCCAGCAACGCCGGCGGCACTCTGGTAGTCTTGCCCGCCCCCGGTGCGGCGCTCAACACCACGCAGCCGTGCCGCGCCAGCAGGGTACGCAGCTGCGGCAGCACGTTGTCAATGGGCAGGGACATATCTGCGACCATCTGCGTGCCAGCCGCCCGCTTATTCCCACTCGATGGTAGCGGGAGGTTTACTGGAGATATCGTAGGCAACGCGGTTTATCCCCTTCACCTCGTTGATAATGCGGCTGCTGACGGTGGCCAGCACCTCGTAAGGCAGGGGATACCAGCCGGCGGTCATGAAGTCTTTGGTCTCCACGGCGCGCAGAGCCACCACATACTCGTAGGTGCGCCCGTCGCCCATGACGCCGACACTCTTCACCGGCAGAAACACCGCAAAAGCCTGACTGATTTTTTCGTAGTGACCGCTGCGGTACAACTCCTCGATAAAGATGGCATCGGCCTGGCGCAGAATATCGGCGTACTCTTTTTTAACCTCGCCGAGAATACGCACCCCCAGTCCGGGGCCGGGAAAGGGATGCCGCCACACCATGCGATGAGGCAGGCCCAGTTCCTCGCCGATGGCACGCACCTCGTCCTTGAACAGCTCGCGCAGCGGCTCCAGCAGCTTCAGCTTCATGTAGTCGGGCAGGCCGCCGACGTTGTGGTGGCTTTTGATGTTGTGCGCCTTGCCGGTTTTTCCCCCCGCCGACTCAATCACATCGGGATAGATGGTACCTTGTGCCAGCCATACGGCATCCTCGATTTTACGCGATTGCTCCTCAAAGATATCGACAAACAGATTGCCGATTATTTTACGTTTTTTCTCCGGATCGGCCACACCGGCCAGAGCTGAGAGAAAACGCTCCTCGGCATCGACGCGGATCACCTTGACGCCGAGATTTTCGCCAAAGGTGGCCATCACCTGATCCCCCTCGTTCAGGCGCAGCAAACCGTTATCGACAAACACACAGGTAAGCTGGTCACCGATGGCACGATGGATAAGCGCCGCCGCCACCGACGAATCGACACCGCCGGAAAGGCCGAGGATCACCCGCTCGCTACCTACCTGGGCGCGAATCCGCGCTACGGCGTCGTCGACAATATTGCCCGGCGTCCACTGACCGGAACAGGCGCATACATCCAGCACAAAGGCGCGCAACAGCTCCTCGCCGCGCTCGGTATGATTGACCTCAGGATGAAACTGCACCCCGTACAGCTGGCGTGTGGCATCCTGAATGGCGCACACCGGCGCGTTATCACTGGCGGCCACCACCTCAAAACCATCGGCCACTACTTCTACGTGGTCGCCGTGGCTCATCCATACCGACGTGGCACCGGCGGCAAAAAATTCGGCGAAGATTCCGCCGGGGCAGCCGCAACAGCGCACCTCGGCATGGCCGTATTCCCGTTTACCCGCCGCCACCACTCGCCCGCCGAAATGGCGGTTGAGCAACTGCATACCGTAGCAGATGGCAAACAGAGGAATCCCCAGCTCAAAAACCTCCTCCTCAATAGCGAAAGCGTCGTGGTCGTACACCGACATGGGTCCGCCGGAAAGGATAATCCCCCTGGGAGCAAAGGCACGAATAGCGGCAATATCCATATCGTGTGGATGGATCTCACAGTACACCTGCGCTTCACGCACCCGGCGGGCGATAAGCTGCGTATACTGGGAACCAAAATCGAGAATAAGTATTTTTTCGCTGTGCAGATCGCTCATGGCGCTGTTCTCCTAAACGCACAGAAGCCCGCATATACGGGCTTCTGTACTGTAACAGTTGCGTCAATGGTATACTAAAACTGCCGCTCAATACGGTAGTTGGGCGCTTCGTGGGTAATATTTACATCGTGAACATGCGATTCGCGCAGACCGGCGTTGGTGATGCGGATAAAGGTACCGCGCTGCTGCAGCTCCTTGAGGGTACGGCAGCCGGTGTAGCCCATACCGGCGCGCAAACCACCTAGCAACTGATGGACATTGGCTGACAGAGTACCGCGAAACGGCACCCGCCCTTCGATCCCTTCCGGCACCAGTTTGACATCGTTCTCCACATCGCCCTGAAAATAGCGATCCTTGCTCCCTTTCTTCATGGCGCCCAGGCTGCCCATGCCGCGGTACGATTTGTAGGTACGTCCCTGATACAGGATGGTTTCGCCGGGGGATTCCTCAGTACCGGCAAACAACGAGCCGATCATGATAACATCAGCCCCGGCGGTAATGGCCTTGGGCAATTCGCCGGAATATTTGATACCGCCGTCGGCAATGAGGGGGATACCGGCCTTGTGGGTCACTGTCGCCACATCGGCGATGGCGGTAATCTGCGGCACACCGACACCGGCCACCACCCGGGTGGTACAGATGGAACCGGGGCCGATACCAACTTTCACCGCGTCAACTCCAGCTTTTATCAACGCTTCGGCAGCGGCGGCAGTGGCGATATTACCGGCGATAATCTGCAGATCGGGATAATCGGCACGAATGGCAGCCACGGCGTCGAGCACCCCCTGGGAATGGCCGTGAGCGGTATCAACCACAATGGCGTCCACCCCGGCGGCCACCAGCAACTCGATCCGCTCCTCGCAGTCGCCGCCGACACCGACAGCGGCGGCGGCACGCAGACGCCCGAAGCTGTCCTTGCAGGCGTTGGGATACTTGCGCACCTTCTCGATATCCTTGATGGTGATAAGCCCCTTGAGGGCGTAGTCATCATCCACCACCAGCAATTTTTCGATGCGATGGCGGTGCAGATGGCGCTTGGCCTCCTCCAGGGTGGTACCCGGCGGCACGGTAACCAGATTTTCCCTGGTCATCACGTTGGCAATGGGCTGATCAAGCTGCGTCTCAAAACGCAGATCACGGTTGGTAAGAATCCCCACCAGCTTGCCGTTTTCGGTCACCGGCACCCCGGAGATACGGTATTGCTTCATCACTCCCAGCGCCTCGTAAATCTTCTGCTGCGGCGCCACGGTGATGGGATCGACAATCATACCGCTTTCCGACTTCTTGACCTGATCCACCTCCAGCGCCTGTTCCCGCGGCGTCATATTTTTATGGATTACGCCGATCCCCCCCTCGCGCGCCATGCAGATGGCGGTACGCGCCTCGGTCACTGTATCCATTGCCGCCGACATCAGCGGAATATTCAGTGTTACAGATGCCGTAAGACGGGTGGACAGGTCCACTTCCTTGGGCAACACCTGTGAATGAGCAGGGACAAGAAGAACATCGTCAAAGGTCAGTCCCTCCCGCAGTTGGGAATCGAGCATCTCAGTCTCCTTTACGAGATATGTTTAGGTAGGCCCCACCGCACACCGGCGGGTTGATGATGGTAGCCCGAAGTGGCGTTTTCGTCAATTATGTTTAGACTAACAAGAGTTGAATAACGTTTTCATAACTACGACGCAACACTGACAATTTTTTAACGGCTCGCATAGGCGTCGTCATGCGGGCCCAGCAGAACAAAGCGAATAGTCCCGTCAGGCATTTCGCTGCAATCGGCGCAAGCAACCACAGCGTCATCCCCCTTTTTGCGACACGCGGCACAATACAGGTAGATGATAATAAAATTGCGCTTAACCGGACACGAATAAAACCCCTGCCAGTTGCCTTTAAGCGGCTCACCCAAAGCAAGCGGGTTTTCGATAATCATGTCTACTTTTCTTTTAACCAGTTTTTTTATCGCTGCATGCCTTTTGAGTGCCTTGACAAACGCGGCTTCAAATTGGGCATCCATCACTAGTCAAACACCTCGTCATAGGAATGCCAGCGGGCCGTTCCGGCGCGCAGTTTCTCCTGGGCATCCTCCATGGCGGCGTAAAAAGCGGGATGAGCCAAAATCTGCTCAGCGTATTCCCCCTCTACCCGCCGTTTCAATGCCAGCAGATATTGGGTAACCATATCCGCCACCGATGTGCGATTTTCGGCGGCAAATACCTTGGCAAACTCGGCCAGATCCTGATCAAGACTCACATTGAGACGTGTTTTAGCCATAGCGACACCTCCTTTGTTCCCATCATACATACGACAGGAACACATTTCAAGCAGTAGCGGCATTCCACCACCGCAGACAGAGGAACCGTCCCTACTGCGGAATAAACATCTCCACAGCGTCGATACGGTACAGCAACGCCGTCAGCAACGCTACGGTGTGTTCCAGATCGGCTAAGGATAGCACCTCGGCCGGGGAGTGCATATAACGCAGCGGTACACTGACCAGCGCGGTGGCCACACCGCCTCGGCTGAGCTGCATCACGTTGGCATCGGTGCCGGTGGCGCGGGGCATGCCGACAATCTGCACCGGAATTTCCTCAAGGCGAGCGGTTTCCACCAGCAGTTCAAACAGGCGCGGATTGATATTGGCGCCGCGCGCGATGATGGGACCGCCGCCGACGCGCACATCGCCCACCTCTTTTTTATTCACACCGGGAAAATCACTGGCAAAACCGACATCGACGGCGATGGCGATGGCGGGATCGACACCGTACACCCCGGCGCTGGCACCGCGCAGACCTATCTCCTCCTGCACGGTGGTCACGCTGTACAATTCCACCGGCGCCCGACCGCGCGCCGCTACTTCCTGCATAACGCGGCTGATAACAAACACGCCCATCTTGTCGTCAAAGGCGCGGGATGTAACCAGGTCACCCTGCAGCGGCTCCATCACCGCGCTGAAGGTAACAGCATCGCCGATGGCCACCAGCTCACGCGCCGCGTCGCCGTCGCCACAGCCGATATCGATGAACTGATCCTTGAATTTGATTACACTGTCGCGCTCCTTGGCCTCCATGAGATGGATGGGCTTTTTGCCCACCACACCGGTAACCGGACCGGTGGCGGTATGAACCTGCACCCGCTGCCCCGGCACCAGATGGGGATCGACACCGCCGATGGGGGCAAAGTACAGGTAACCATCGTCATCGATATATTTGACCATAAAACCAATTTCGTCGCAGTGACCGGCCAGCATCAGCCGCGGCGCGTCAGCATCGGCGGCGGCATAACGGGCGATGACATTGCCCATCACATCGGTGCGAACCTCGTCAGCCACGCCATCAAGGGCGGCTCGCACCAGGCGCTGCACCGGCTGCTCGAAACCGGACGGGCTTGGCGTTTGCGACAACTGCTGCAAAAACTGGTAGTGTTGTGTTTCCATAGGGTTATCTACTCCTTGTCGGACCGTGCCAGCGCAACGACACGGCCAAGATGGGAATTACGCAATACCTGCTCTACACGCACCGGCAGCAACTGCCCGGGCGTGACGTCGCCAGCGTCAAAATGGATAATGCGGTTGTAAGCGCTGCGCCCGAACAGCTTGCCCGGCGTGCGCGGACTCGGCCCTTCCACCAGCACCTGCTGTGTCTGCCCCAGATCTCCGCCCCAGACGGCGGCACTGATCTCCCCCTGCACCTGGAGCAGGTGATCGAAACGGCGCTGTTTTTCAGCGGCAGTCACATCGTCAGCCAGCTTGAGCGCCGCCGTGTACGGGCGCGGCGAATACAAAAAGGTGTAGGCATCGGCGAAGCGTACCTGCTTAATTACCGCGATGGTGGCGAGAAAGTCGGCCTCGCTTTCACCGGGAAAACCGACGATAAGATCGGTAGTAAAACGGATGTGCGCGCAGCGCTGGCGCAGGCGGGCGATAATATCCAGGTAGCGGCTGCTGTCGTAGCCACGGTTCATGGCATGCAGCACGCGGTCGGAACCGCTCTGTAGCGCCAGATGCAGATGGGGGCACAACTTGTTCAGGCTGGCAAAGCAGTCGATGAGTTCGTCGTCCACATCCTTGGGATGCGACGAGGTAAAACGCAACCGCTCCAGGCCGTTAATAGCGTGCAACCGCCCGAGCAGCTCGGCAAAACTTATATCGGCATCCCCTTTACGGGCGTAGGAATTGACATTCTGCCCCAGCAGGGTGATCTCTTTTACGCCGTTATCCACCAGTTCACTTACTTCGGCGATAATTTCGCCACTGGCACGGCTGACTTCGCGTCCGCGCACATAAGGCACTACACAGTAGCTGCAGAAGTTATCGCACCCCTGCATAATGGTGACAAAGCGGCTCACCGCGCCGCTGTGATCGCGGCGGGGAAAATGGCGCAGCCGACGGCTACCGGGATAATGCTCCACGGCGCACTGTTGCCCGCCACCGGCGGCCACCGCCGCTATCAGTTGTGGCAATTTATGAACATTATGGGTGCCAAAGACGATATCCACGTGAGGAACATCGCGCAGCAAACGCTCCCCCTCCTGCTGGGCAACGCAGCCACCCACGGCGATAATCATGGCCGGATTGCGCTGCTTGTACGGCTTAAAACTGCCCAAGTGGCCGTAAACCTTGCGCTGTGCCTTGTCGCGCACCGAGCAGGTGTTGAGGATAACCACATCAGCGTGACGGGCGGCGGCAACGGCGGTGTAGCCAGCCGCGCGCAGCAGCGACTCCATCCACTCCGAATCGACCACGTTCATCTGGCAACCGAAGGTTTCGAGATAATAGCTTTTACTCATTATATTTGCACATAGTTCATGGAAGATGGCCTCGCAAAAACAAGGGGATATAACCAGATAGGCGCTCAAAAAGCAACGCCTTTTCAACGCTGCTCCACCACCGCCTGCAACTGCTGATACACCTGCTGCGGATACTCCACACAGCTCAAAACAAGACGGCGCCGACCGGCTTCGACATAAACATTCCCCAACTGCTCGCCAAGCGGGTACAGACATACATAGTTGATCTGCTCCAGCGGCACCCGCAGCAGGCGCTGACGCGGCCAGCCACAGCGCACCACCAGCTGGCGATCAGTGAGCAGATAACCGACCCGTTCCCATTCCAGCCGGGCGCGCACAGGCAGGCCAAGAACCAGCCACAAACCGATAAGCAACACCGGCAGCGGCAGCACCAGCCACAGATATTGCCCCTGCTCCCGCGTCAACTGCCAGCCGCTATATTCCCAGCCCGCCGCCAGCAGCGCCACCACCAGCCCGAATACCATGCGCCGCCAGTGGCGAAAAACAAAACAGCGCGGCGCCGGCCGCCCCTGCCACAGCAACTGTTCCCCCTTATCAATCTCCATCCACAGTGCCACTGCCGCCTTCCTCTTCAATCCGGTGATATTTTACCATTACTAAAAAACACTGCGTAAGCAAAACTCCACCTCACAACTCCACCACTGCCGATTAAGCGACAATAGCCAACAATAACAATATGATACAGCACCCATTCTTTTCGACACCCAACAGCAACACCATGGCACAATTATTTTCGCTTGCAAAATATTTTTAATTGCTCTTTACTTGGCGCGTTATTGCATACCGCAGCCTCTACGCGCTGCGTCCATAATACAAATCCGTCATCTGCAGCAAAAACAATTCAACCAACCAGTTAACCAGAGCCAGCATACTGCATACGCTTGAGGACGTCGTGACCTACAACATCGGATCCAAGGTAAAACAACTGCGCAAAGCGCGCAACATGACCCTGCAGAATGTTGCCGATGAAACCGGTTTTTCCCCGGCACTCATCTCCCAGATAGAAAACAACAACATCACCCCACCCATTGCCACTCTGGCAAAACTTTCCGAGTTCTTCGAAGTAAAAATAGGTTGTTTTTTTGAGGAGGAGGAGCATTGCCCTTACGAGGTGGTGCGCGCCAGCGACAATCACACACCACAGCGCAAAAACGGCCTTATATACCATCCATTGGCGGGTCAGCAGCTTAAAAAGAACTTGGAAGCATACTACATCACCGTTTCCAAAAGTACCCGGAATCACAAGCTGCCAGACAACGGCAAGGAAAAATTCCTCCTCGTCACCGCCGGCACCATCAGCGTGGAGGTTGACAACGAACAGATTGTCCTAGGCAACGGCGATGCCATCTATCTGGATGCCAATGTCAGTTGCCGCATCAACATGCACCAGGAAAACGCCCAGCTACTGGCGGTGTTCGGCCCGGACTGATCTTGTGCGGCCAAAGACAAAGCAAAACAGACCCCGGCAACAGCAAATTATGCTAGACTCAGCGCATGTGCAGCGTATCATGTTGCACCATCACACTCCCATATTTCACCACCAAGGAGAACGTATGAGCGCTGTTTCCTGTATGGATATTTCATTGCAACTACTGCTGCTCAAGCTGGCTGGGGCATTTCTCGCCGGTATCGTAATCGGCATCGAGCGGGAAAAGCATGGCCGCCCGGCCGGGCTGCGTACCCACATTCTGGTATGTACCGGCGCCTGCCTGATGATGATTGTATCAGAAGGAATGTTCGTGAAATACCACCAGCTAACCTCCGATTCCATCATGCGTGTCGATCCGGGCCGCATTGCCGCCCAGATTATAACCGGCATCGGCTTTCTCGGTGCCGGAGTTATCATCAAGGAGGGTTCCAACATTCGCGGGCTGACCACTGCCGCCTGCCTGTGGTATGCCGCCGGAGTGGGCATGGCGTTTGGCGCCGGACTGTTCAGTGCCGCCATCACCGCCACCATTCTGGCCATGACTGTGCTGTTGTTGATGAAACGACTGGAACCGATATTTAAAAAAGACTGCTTTCTCAACCTGTGCGTGGTAACCGACAGCGCCACCGACCTGTTTCCGCAATTGGAAAAGATCCTGAACCAGATGGACGTGCGTATCTCCAACATTGAACAAAATCTCGACCTGCACGAAAACATCCGCCGCTACGATCTGGTCATCACCCAGCAGACCCGCCGTATCGGCCGCGATCTGGTAGCCGCCATCACAGCATTGCCGGGCGTACTGCGGGTGCGCTACCGCTGATAAAAAAACGCCCGGCTGCACAAACAGCCGGGCGCGAAAAAATTGGCATTGGCGCAAGATGCTAGTCGTCCAGCAGCCCTTGCGGATCGAGTCCGATACGTACCCCGCCCCAGTGGCGGCCAGCGACATAAATAGGCAGCGATAAGTCGCTGATCACCTGACCAGTATCGCGACAGTAGGTCTGGAGGAGAAATTTCTCCTGACTCTGAGCTGCTGCAGCACCGACGGGGTCATTGAACAGGCGTTTATCGCGACTGTTGACCAGATCCTGTTCCGGATCGCCGGTAAGCGGTTGGGAGTAAAAACTGTTATGGGTGGGGGCGTAACCATTTTTATCCACCGCCAGGCAAAAAACCCCACCCCTCACACGACGAACAACCTCGTCATATATCGGCTGCATGTCGGTTTCAAAGTAGCTATCGTAGCAGGTTTTGTACTTAACCGGATCGGTACCTGGAATCGGCTGATAGTTGGTATCAAACACATCTATCCCTTGCTCCGCCAGAGCGGCTATCTGCTTTTGCAGATGATCACGCACCGAATTAGCCAGGCACAGGGTAGCTTCAAAACTACCTCGGCCGAGTTTGAAGTTGGACACCGTTTCCTGCATTATCTGGGTGGTGCCATTGAGGTTCCGGGTATATTCCGTCGCCGCGGACATGGCCTTTATCACCGTACCGCTCAGCTGTTTTACCTGGGTGATATTCTGATGCACCATGTTGGAAGCAGCAGACAGCTCTTCCACCGAAGCACTGATACGATGCAGACTGTCGTGAGTTTTTTCAAAATCACTCACCATGTCGGTAAACTGGGTACAGGAACGCTCCACTACATCCCTGGTAGCATGAATATGCCTGGATATAACAGCGGTACCGTCTTGGGTTTGCTTTACCCCCTCAATCATGTCGCGCAGCGTCATAGCAATATTGTTGGTAGCGTCATTTACCTGGTTTGCCAGATTTTTAACCTCGTCAGCCACCACGGCAAACCCGCGTCCAGCCTCGCCAGCGCGAGCAGCTTCTACGGCGGCATTGAGTGCCAGCAGGCCGGTTTGGTTGGAGATACTCTGAATTAAAACAACTACTTCCTCAATCCCCTTCGACTTTTCATCCAACCCCTCAACGGTGACAACAAAATCTTTCAGAGTTCTGTCTACCTCTACAATGTAACTGTTGGCTTCCTGCAACCGGGTAAGGGAATCGCGCGCCTGTTCCAGTTGTTCCGAAGTGCTGGCTTGGATAGTCTGGGCGTTGTCGGCAATCTCGTTGGTGGCACCGGTGCTCTCGGCGCTGCTGGCGTAGATGGCGTCGGAAAGTTCCCCCTGCTTCTGCGACATATCGGTGGTTTCCTTGACCTGTTTATCCACCGAAGCAGAACGAACCGCTATCTGCACCCCTTGCTGACGTACTTGACCGATGATATCACGCAGCTTGTCCATAAAATGGTTGAACCCGACCGACAAATCACGAATCTCATCATGGGTTTTCAGCGGCAGATCCCGGGACAGATCACCCTCACCACCGCTGATATTTTCGAATACCGCAGTGATATTCTTCAGTGGCCGCACCACCATAAATCTGAGAAAAAATATCTGGACAATGCAGACAATAAAACTAACCACCGCCAACGCAAACAACCACACGTGAGTGCTGCTGTGAATATCGGCAATCGCCTGTCGCGCCGCTGCCACCGAGGCGGCTGAAGCCAGCACGGCCTCCACCTGGCTGGCATCGTGATATACAATGGCCACACAGGCCAACACCGCCAGCAACAAAAACAGCATGTTGCCGGCAATCTTTTTGGTCAAGCTGTTGAATATCTGTTCTTCAAGCCATCGGTATATCCCGCCGAACAACCCCATACTACCCTCCTGCACTAATCATCACAAAACCACGCATTAACAATGCCTGTGCCTCTAATAAAATTCCACAACGTACATAGTATTGAACGACACACTAAAAATCAAACAATGTTTTCTATCATATTCTCACGCTAAGACGAGATTTAATTAAAGTTTAGCCGCAAATCAGCATGCGCTCAAGATCAATCTGCATGCAGGACAGCAGCGTAACTACGCAGATCCGCCGGTAACAAACTGGAAATATCCACTTCGGCGCCACTGAACGGATCAGTAAAAATCAACGCACAACAGTGGAGAAACATCCGCCCCAGCCCATCTGGACACGGGCCACCGTAGCGCCGATCACCATACACGGGATGCCCCATGGCCGCCAGCTGACGGCGAATCTGATGTTGACGTCCGGTAAACAAACGCAGTTCCAGCAACGACGCGGTATCGTTACGCCAGCGTGCTTCAAATGATGTTGTTGCCGCCTTCAGCTTGCCTTTGGCATGCAGGGAAGAGTGAATAACACCGCTGCCGGGTGTTTTCCCCGCCACCAAAGCCAGGTAACGTTTTTCCACCTCTGCCCGCATGAACAGCCGCCCCAATTCCGCCAGGGCTCTTCGGCCTTTACCAAACACCACCGGGCCGGAAGTCCCGACGTCGAGTCGATGTACCGGAGCACAACAGCAGCGCAGCCCCCGGCTGTGCAGCAGTTTTTCCACCCGCGCAGTCAAATTATCCTCTGTATGACCTACCCCGGCATGAACCGCGACGCCGCTGGGCTTGTCCACCACCAGAATCTCCCTGCTTTCATACAAAATGTCAGGATCGGCAGCGCACTCTGCCGCGCCAGCCAGTAATTCCAGCACCCGGCCACTGTCGGGCACACGCACCTCCATTCCGCTGACCAGTCGGCAATCTTCGGTCAATACGCGCTCTTTGCTGACAACCTTGCCCTTTTTAATCAACTGACGCAAAAACGCTGTGCTGGCGGCAGGAATCTGGCGCTGAAGAAAACCCACCAAGCTGGCGGCACTATCGGCATTGGCAACAGTAAACAACGGCATAACTCTTCACCCTCTCAAAACGTTGACGCTATATAGCTTGGCGTTCAAGGCTATCACACTTGCCTGCTGTACAAAACCGCCGTTGTTTGCTATGTAGTCACTTTTTCGCTTTGTGGTAAAAATCTGCACCTGGAGCCCCATGATCGCCCGTCAGCGCCATTCCATTCTTGTACGCAGCGAAATCGGCACCCTGCTGCGCCTGAGTATTCCCATCATTTTGGCACAACTGGCGCAATCGAGCATGGCTTTTGTCGATACAGTAATG
>JAMOOS010000120.1 GCA_027065245.1 Desulfuromonadaceae bacterium
CGTTGAGCAACTCGCGCCCACCGGCGGGGGCAAAGGTCTGCGCAAATTGTCGCCGGGGCAGTGGCGCCAGCAGCGGCACTGGCAGACAACCACCGGGAAAAGCGCTGCTCACCACAAACGGCGGTGTGCCGGCGCTAAAGCCTTTGATAAGCTCGTCCACCTGGCGGGCGCCGTGGCGTTCTGCCGCCCGCCACAGCAAATGCCCATACAGGGTGTCACTGCGCAGGGGGGTGGCAAATGGTGCCGTCGGTGTTATGTGATAGCGGTAGAGGGTCATCAGCGCCTCCCCTTTCACATTTGAGGTTGATATTTGCTCAGGTCCACCGCCTCGCCGTCGCAGCGGAGGTTATTGAAGCGGATTTGACCGCAGCCTCGTGACGAGTTTCCACCCAAAGCGTCCAGTTCCAGCAGGCGCAGCCCAATGAACACCTCGTCGAGCAGATCTGCGGCATCGTTGTCGAAAACCTTGAACGACATATTGAAGGCAAAGCTTACACCGCTGGGCACCCGTTCCAACGGACGTGGGTGCTCGGCGGTGCCCTTGACCCGGTCGATGACATTTTCGTACTTTACTTCCATCTGCAACTGTCCGTCCTTGAAACGCTGGCGCCATTCATCGGTAAGGTTGGCATCACGCACAATGAGGCGGGTAGGACCGAGTTCTGGGCCTTTTTCGGCGGCGGAAGTACCAAAAATTGTACAGGCCGGGCAACCGGGCTGCGCACAGGCGCAGGGTTTACCCATCCCGCGTTTATCTTTTCTGCCACTTACATAGGCGAGGGTCTCGGGGTTTTTACTGGCAAAGCGACCGACCTCGAGCAGGGAGCGCATTTTACCCTTGATGCTGCTGCCGGGGATATACGGCTCTCTGGTGATGGAGTGCTTTATGATGGGCTGGTCGAGACCGCCAATTTCAAGGGTCTCTTTGCCAGCGCCGATATGCAGCCCGGTTATTACTTCGATGGTGGCGGTGATCTCTTTTATGGCTTGCAATTGCATAACTTTTTATCCTTTCCGGTATCAGTCTTTGGCGTTTATCCCGTAGCAGTAGCCGACCACCGCTTCGAAATGGAGCAAAAAGGCGCGAAAATCCTCGACGCTGTTAACAGCGGCGGTATGTTTTTTAAGCCAGCTGACAAACGCATCCGGCACTACACCGCGCGCCTTGGCGTAGGTTACTTTGGCGGCGGCCATCTTGATGCGCGGCAACACTGACAAAAAGCGCTCGTCAGCGGCATCTCCGGCCTGGGTTATCTCTGCCTCCAGCCCTTTGAATTCTCCGTAGAATTTGCGCAATTGCGAGTTTTTCAGTGATTTTCTGTCATCTACCCGACCGGTGCGTCCAAACACATAAAAACTTTGCGCCGCTTTTTCCGCCTCTTCGGTAACCCAACAGGGTTTTATGTTGTTTTTTTCGTCAAAATACAGTGACATGCGCTCCTCCTGTGGTTAATGGTCATAACGGGTGCGATATAATGCGTAACTGACCGGCAGCCTGATGTTGCGCAGCAGTGGACGATTGAGCTGCAAGCCCAGCACTTCGGCTCGTACGGTATCGTCGGGCAGTTTTTTTTCGTTGACGTTGCGGGCAAAATCGTAACGCATATGGGAAAGGCATATCCCCTTTTCGATTTTTCCCGCTTCAAATTCCCGCAGCATAGCGGAGTAGTTGAGCAGACGGCTGGCCAACGCACGCGGAATAATCTGCTCATCAAGCCAGCCGAGAATTTTATCGCCCTGTTCTTTAAGGGTGGAAAATTCCGACCACGAGCAGGTGACACCGAACATGGTCACCGCGTTTTTACTTTGTCCTGATGATTCTTCCCCCTTATCAGCACTGTGTCCTTTGCTCTCCTCCAGGGCATCTTCCGCCGCAGCGGCGATGGCGTGTACCGGTACACCGGGGTGGTGGACACTGATACCGGCGGATATGGTAATATCGGGACGCTCGGCCACCCAGGCACGAAAGCGCTGGTTGAACTCGGCGGCAAACGTAACCAGATCGGACCAGGGGCCAAGCAGAAACAGATCGTCGCCGCCGGCAAATATCACATACAGGTTGGGCCAGTCGGTCTCTATCCAACGTACCAGCTCCTCACTGAAAAAATGATTGAGCATCCGCGATAAACTAGCAAAGCGTGACAGCGACAACCGGTTATGCATACCGGTACTAAAAATTAGGCCGAGGTTGTCCACATCGGCTTTGAACGCTCCCAGAAACGAGCGCCCTACGGGGTTGCCGTCTTTATCCAGCCGTCGTGCGCTGCGCGCCAGCATCTCAAATGTTTTCGGGTCTCCGGCTTTGATCGCATCGTCGCCGCTATACCATTTATCATCAACCTGCTTTATCTCGTCGCAGAATTTCCACAGTTCCATATCTTTGTCGCTAATCTTGGGCAGATGAGCGGCAATGGGTTGGTAGGCGCAACGACCGCGTTGCCGTATCGCTACCAGATCAACCATGGTGGCCGCCGCTTTTTCCGGACAGTGTTCCTCCAGGCTTAAATGGTAACCGAACAACAGCTCCA
>JAMOOS010000121.1 GCA_027065245.1 Desulfuromonadaceae bacterium
TAATATCCCAGTCCCACTGGTCGTAAACCGCCAAACCGTCAAACAATTCACGCCGCCCTTCAAACAGCGCCTGCATAGTGGAAACCAGCAGGCTTTTACCGAAGCGGCGCGGGCGCGAGAGAAAGTAGTAAGAACCGTTTTTCACCAGTTCCTGTATCTGCGCCGTTTTGTCCACATACAGATAATCATCGGAACGGATCTTTTCAAAGGTCTGGATACCGATGGGCAGTTTTTGCAGTTGTGGCATAATCGGGCCTCCGCTTAGTAGGGGGTTCGTGGCTGATTATGGACTAAACAGCGCAGAATTGCCAGCGACGGAACTTAAAGCCTAGGTATGTATGCTTGTTCGTATGATGATAGTCGATGCGCTGCCATAAAGCATTAAAGCAAGAATGTTCTTTTTGCCGCGCTAAAACCGGAAGTTACTCTGGCTGGTTCCAGGCGTCAACTTGACGCAGGGCCTCATATAGCACAATGCCGGCGCTGGTGGAGAGGTTGAGGCTGCGGACCGCTGTGGAAAGGTGGGGGATGCGCAGGCAGTGCTGCGGATGCTGTTGCAACAGAGACTGCGGCAGTCCTTTGGTTTCTTTGCCAAAGAGGATAAAATCACCGGCGGTAAAATTGGCTTCGGTGTATATTTTTGCGGCGGTTTTGGAGGTGTACCACCAGCGCGAGTCGGGGTAGGCGTTGCGCAACTGTTCCAGCGAATCCCAGCGGTGCAGATCGACATGGGGCCAGTAATCGAGGCCGGCGCGTTTAAGATAGCGGTTGTCGAGGGAAAAGCCCAGTTTACCCACCAGGTGCAGGCTGGTGGCGGTGGCAGCGCACAGTCGGGCGATGTTGCCGGTGTTGGGCGGTATCTCCGGTTCCACCAGGACAATATGGAAGTGCTTGCTGCTGCTCACTGGCGCATGGCCGATCTGCGCCAGCGTTTGTGTACCCAGAACCACTGATCGGGCTGGCGGCGTACTGCGTTTTCCAGAATATCGGTGAGGCGCTGAGTGTGGGCAACGATGGCGTCGTCGTCAGTGCTATTCTCCAGATAAACCGGCTCTTCAACCACGACACGGTAGCTGAAATCGGGATTACGGTAGACAAAAACCGGCACCACCGGCGTGTTGCCGCGCATGGCAATCTGGGCGATGATGGGGGTGGCAAAGGCCGGTCGGTCAAAGAAGTTGACCACTACCGCCTGTTTTTTTGAGACATGCTGGTCGAGCAGGACACACACAATGCGTCCCTCGTTAAGTGAACGGATGATGCGCCGGGCACCGTGGCGGCTGTCGATACATTTGCCGCCGGCAGCTTCGCGCTGGCGGCGGAAAAAATTGTCCACATAGGGGTTGCGAATGGTCTTGGCGACAAAATCGATATTGTAGCCCATCTGCGGCATAAAAAAGGTGCCTACCTCCCAGAAGCCGATGTGGCCGGAGAGGATGAAGGCGCCGGTGTTGTTTTGCTTTAGCTGCTGCAGATGTTCCAGTCCTTCAAAAGTAAAATAGCGCTCTATGTCCTGTTTTGCGTCAAACTGGTCAATACGCAGCATCTCCATGGCGCTGATACCTAGATGTTCAAATACCAGTTTAACCCGTTGCTTAATCCACTCTTCATCTTTGTCGGGATAGGCCTGGCGCAGGTTGTCAGCGGCCAGACGCCGTCTGCCGAGCAGGATAAAGCGACTGTAGCGACCGAGCAGCCGCCCCAGCTTGAGAGCCGGAACCCGGGGCAAAGTGCGTGCCAGAGCCACCAGAAGGAAAAAAGGTGCAGCTTCAAGCAGATTTTTTAGCTGTTGTCTGTCCATACCACCATATCGTCTATTAGCTTGTTTTGCAGCATACGGGTGGCGCATACTAGCACGGCGAAATTGTTTCAGGCAAGAGAACGACAGCGGCGTAATGAGGAATATTCATGGATTATTTTTTTCTCCGCGCGCTGGCGGCGCAACTGCAGCAGCAGTTGGCCGGAGCGCTGTTCAATAAAATCTATCAGCCCGATGATGCAACTTTGTTGCTGCGCTTGTGGAACGGCGGTGCCACGCGGCGCTTGCATCTGAGTTGTGGCGGCGGCGGTGCCGTTTATATCACTGATGAGGAGTATCGGAATCCCATGCGGCCGCCCCGTTTCTGCCAATTGTTGCGGGCGCGTCTGAAACGGCTGGAGCGTGTCTGTGTCAGCGACGATGATCGCTTGCTTATCTTCATTTGCCGTGGTGGCGATGGCAAATGTTACCAATTGCTGGCAGAGATGTTTGGCCGCAGCAGTGATATCTACCTGCTTGATGGTGACGGCGTGGTTATCGACAGTATGCAGCGCAAATCCACCGTCTTGCGCAGTGGCAGCGTATATCGTCAGGCGCGGCGGGAGCAGTTGATCCCACTGGAGCAGGCGGCGGCATCCCTACCGGATAGCGCTATCCGCGCCTGGCTGCTTGAACAGGTGTGGCCGACAAGTCGCTGGCTGGCGGAGCATGTGGCAGCGGCTGATGATTGTGCCGTGGCACGGCAGCGGTTGGAACAGTTTGCCGCCT